>JBAVIQ010000645.1:0-8818 GCA_049687035.1 Steroidobacteraceae bacterium | reverse complement strand
CTGCCGGTGCCCTCGAGAAAGCGGCCATGCGATTCATGCTGCGTCAGGTCGAGCAGGCGGTGAATCGCGCGGCCGTGCTCGAGCGCAAGTGACGAGACCAACTCCAGGCGACGTTCCAGCCGTCGGTTGGGTGCGAGCATCGGGTACAGCACGACGGTGCCGTCGGCATGCAGGCTCACCCAGTTGTTCGGAAAAATGGCATCCGGGCACACCGGTGCTGCAACGTCGGCAGCGACCGTCACTGCGACGCCCGCCCCGCGCAACTGCAGCACGAGCGCATCGAACTCTGCGCGAGCGCGCTCGTTCGCGTCACTGGCGAGGCCGGGCTCAGCACGCTGGAAGCGATTGCTCGCCTGCGTCTGCGGATTCCAGCCGAAGCTTGCGGGCCGCACCATCAGCACGGCGTCGGCCGTCTGTGCGTTCGCGGTTGAATGGCCGGCAGTCGCGTGCAGCGGCAGGTCTGCGGGCATCGTGCCGCTCCGTCTCAGCCGCCGCCCGCGCGAGCGAGCGCCATGAGGTGGCTGCGGTCGGAGACGACGACACCACCCACCGGCTCGAGCGTGACCGCGAACGCGACCGGTTGCGACACGCGCAGCGCCGGGCGGATCGGCACGGTCATCGATTGGCTGTGTGCCGGCACGTCGAACACTCCCCCGTCCACGGGATAGCGATCGTCGCGCACGGCGTCGAAGATCCACAACTGGTATTGCCGGCCCGCCGGGGCATTGGGCTCGAGGCCCGAGAGCGTCAGGTAGCCTTCCTGCTGTTCGCCATCCCAGATGACTTCGCCTCGAACGTTGGCGGCGAGGCCCGAGTCGTGCGTCCACGCCCAGCGTCCCACGCGCTGCCCGCCGGACTTGAGCAAGTGCTGCCGTCCGCGCTCGGCGTCGGCCTGCAGTGGGGAAATGCCGTGAGCGGCATCGCTCGCCAGATGTGACAGTCGCGGCCACCAGCCGGCAACCGCCAATAAGAGGCAGGCCGCCGCCGCGTACCAGCCGCGACGCTGCGCGCGGCGGTCGAGGACCAGTCGCTCACGAACGAACGGCAGGTCGGGCGACTCGGCCTGACCTGCTTTGCACCAGGCTTCGGCACTGGCATCGAGACGGCGGCGCAGACGGCGAGGCAGTCGTTGCGGCGGCGGATCCTCGGCATCGCGCACGGGCGACACCGCCAGCGGCTCCTTCAGGGAGTCGCCTGCTCCAGCTGCACCGGGTTGTCTATCTTCATCCACTGCCGTACCTGGATCAGGCCACGCCGCATCTGCGTCTTCACCGTGCCGAGCGGCATGCCGGTCGCCGTGGCGATCTCGGAATGCGTCAGCCCCTCGAGCAGCCCCATGCTCAACACCTTGCGCTGCTCCGGCCGGAGCCGTGCGACGACCGCCGCCGCACGCTCGGCCTCCACGCGGATTTCGCCGTGGTTGCCGTGCTCGGCAAAACGCGGGTCCTCGAGCGCTTCCTCGCCGTCCATCATCGCATTCATGCGGCCGCGACGGATGCGGTCAATGAGGCGACGACGCGCAATCGTCGAGATGAACACCTTTTCCGAACCCTGCGCCGCATCGAAGCGCGCGGCACTGCGCCACACGTCGATGAAGATCTCCTGCACCGCATCTTCGGCGTCGGCGCGCGAGCGCGTCATGCGCCGCGCGATGGCCCATACCAGGCCGCCGAACTCGTCGATGCACTCACGGACCGCCTTTTGATCGCCGCGGGCCACGCGCTCGAGAATGGACTCCGACATCGCTTGCTTCCCTCTATTCGGTCGGGGCGGAACCCGGTTTCAAGACTGGAACCGGTTTTGAACGGATTGGAGTATAGACACTGTTGTCTAGTTTTTGTCTACCATTTTGTCTATGTCTTGGATAGACACATTCAATCGTACGGCCGACTGGTCCTGGGCGGCCTATCGGAGGGGCGCAGGGCGCATAGCGGGTTTCCCTTGTTGCGAACGAATCTCATTAAGGAGAAACTGCGCTCCTTCGATCCAGGTACGCCCAGCACTAAATGTCTCCCGTCAGTCTGGCCACGCTGCGCAAAGGCGCCCGGGGTGTGGTCATCGATGTGCGCGACGACGCGCAGAGCCTCGGGGACGAGGCGCAGTCCACGGTCAGCCGACGCTTGCTCGAGCTCGGTTTCGTGCCTGGGGAGTCATTCGAGGTGATCGGGGAAATCTGGCCGGGCGGCGATCCGATCGCCGTACGCCTCGGCAACACGACGTTCGCGCTGCGACGGCGTGAGGCGCTTGCCGTGATGGTCGAGCCCGAGGTCGTCGGGGCCACCGCATGAACAGCCAGGCCGCGACGCTCGATCCCATGCGACTTGCACTCGTCGGCGTGCCTAACTGCGGCAAGACGGCGTTGTTCAACCGGCTGACCGGCAGCCGGCAACGGGTCGCGAATTACGCGGGCGTCACGGTCGAGCGCAAGGAAGGCTCGTTCACGGGCCCGGCCCGGCAGCGCCTGTACAAGGTGCTGGACCTGCCGGGTGCCTACAGCCTCACGCCGACGACGCTCGACGAAGCGATCACGCGCGATTTCCTGCTGGGGCGCCTCGCGGACGAACCGCCGCCGGAATTCGTGGTCTGCGTCGTGGACGCGACCAACCTGCGACTCAACCTGCGCCTCGTGCTCGAACTGCGTGACCTCGGCGTACCGATGGTCGTTGCGCTCAACATGAGCGACCTCGCTGCGGATCGCGGTTACCAGCTCGATCGCGCGCGGCTCGAGCAGGAACTCGGCGTGCCGGTCGTCGAGACCGTTGCGGTGGACCACGACGGTGTACGCCTGCTCGTCGACAAGCTCGAGACGTTGCCGCACCCGGGTGCGCGCGGGCCCGTCGCCTGGCGCGAGTCGACGTTCGAAGAGATCCAGGGCACGCAGCGCGACGTGCGCCGCATCCTGCAAGCGAGCGGTTACACCGAACCCGTGCGCAAACAGGCGCTCGCGCGCCTCGACGCGCTCGTGATGCACCCGATCGCCGGCCCCGTGATCCTTGCGGCCATCCTCTTCTTCGTGTTCCAGGCGGTCTTCAGCTGGGCGACCGTCCCGATGGATTTCATCAACGGCGGCATCGGTGCACTGGGCACCTGGGTGCAGCACTCACTGCCCGATGGCGCGCTGCGCAGCCTGCTGGTGGACGGCGTCATCGCGGGCGCCGGCAGCGTGCTCGTGTTCCTGCCGCAGATCCTGATCCTGTTTCTTTTCATTCTCGCGCTCGAAGACAGCGGTTACCTGCCACGCGCCGCGTACCTGCTCGACCGGCTGATGGGATCCGTCGGCCTCTCGGGTCGCGCGTTCATTCCGCTGCTGTCGAGCTTTGCCTGCGCGGTGCCGGGCATCATGGCGACGCGCACCATCCCGAACCTGCGCGACCGCATGGCGACGATCATGATCGCGCCGCTGATGACGTGCTCGGCACGGTTGCCGGTCTACGCGCTCGTGATCGCGGCGTTCATTCCGGCGCGGCCGGTGGGCCCGTTCAACCTGCAAGGCCTGGTGCTGTTCACGCTGTACTTCGCGGGGATCATCGCCGCGATGGCGGTGGCGTTCCTGCTCAAGCGTACGACGCTCAGGACGGCGTATCACCCGCTCCTGCTCGAACTGCCCGAGTACCACTGGCCGCATCTCAACAACCTCGCCATCGGGTTGTGGGAGCGCACCAAGGTGTTCCTGCAGCGCGTGGGCACTATCATCCTTGCGCTGATGATCGTGCTCTGGTTCCTGAGCACCTACCCTGCTCCGCCGCCCGGCGCCGCAGGGCCGGCAATTGCACACAGCTTCGCCGGCATGATCGGCCGCGCGCTCGAAGTGGTGTTCGCACCGATCGGCTTCAACTGGCAGATTTCGCTTGCGCTGGTGCCCGGTCTTGCGGCCCGCGAGGTCGCCGTGGGTGCGCTCGGCACCGTGTATTCGCTGTCGAACGATGGCGACGTCTCCGGCACACTCGTGCCGATGATCGCGCAGACCTGGAGCCTGGCAACCGCGCTGTCGCTGCTTGCGTGGTACGTCTTCGCGCCGCAGTGCCTGTCGACGCTGGTGGTGGTCAAGCGCGAGACGAACTCGTGGCGTTACCCGATTGCGATGGCCGTCTACCTGTTCGCGCTGGCCTATCTCGCATCGTTTGTCACATACCGCGTGGCGAGCGCCCTGCTGGGTTGAACGGGAGGAAGTCCCGATGCTGGAATCGATGTTCGTAGGTTTGATCGTGGTGGGTGCCACCGGGTATGCGGCGTGGGCATTGACACCTGCGGGGTCGCGCAAACGGTTTGCGCTGCGCCTCGCACGCAGCCTGGGCGGTCCGGGGGCGCAGGGACTGCGCGGTCGTGCAGCGAGCTTCCTGCTCAGGATTGCCAATGCGCCCGCGGGCGGCTGCAGCGACTGCCCCGCCAATACGCTTACGCCCGCCGAGCGGGCACGACAGAACAAGCAGGCGGACTAGCGGAGGGGGCCCTCCTAAAGGCACATGCCCTGCTTCCAACGGCCGGCACCTGCCGAACGGCCATTGCAACTTCGGTAAATGCGTGCAGCCCCCTCGGGCCCTATTGAGGTGAAATTCGCGCGTGCCCGCGTTTCGCGGTGCACGACGCACGGGCAAGCGAAAACCGCCCCATGCGCCGTCCCTGAATGGGAGCTTCAGCATGTCCGGGATCCGCCGCTTACTCTCTACCCTCGCGTTGTCCACGTTGTTGCTCGCACTGGCTGGCCCGTTGCCCGCCGGCGCGCAGGAAGCGGCGGTGGCACAGCCGACTGCCACCGCAGCCGATGCGGCGGCGGCCGGACCCGCGATCCCTAACGAAAGATGTTTCGGCTGCCATGACGACGCCGAAATGAAGAACGAAGCCGGCGACTCGGTCGCGGTGCAGGAGGCACAGTTCGCCGTCTCCGCCCACAAGAAAGTCAATTGCGTCGAGTGCCACACGGCTGCCCTGGGCGTGAAGCACAAGGGCAAGCGCCAACCGCTCGGGCCGGTGTCCTTCGACGTGTGCATGGAATGCCACGAGGACGAAATCACGCCATTTCAGGCCAGCGTCCACGGCAGGGTCAAGGGCGGCAAGCCCGCGTCTTGCCAGGGCTGCCACGGCAGCGTCCATACCGTCGTGCGCAGCAACAACCCGAATGCGGCGATGGCGCCGCTCAACCAGGTTCGCAATTGCGGCGTCTGCCACGAAAGCATGATGGAAGGCTACCTCTCCAGCGTGCACGCCAGGTCGTTGTTCGTGTCGGGGCTTACGGAGGCCGCACCTTCGTGCAGCGACTGTCACGGTAGCCACGACATCCTGCGGCACACCGATTCGAAGGCCCGGTCTTCCCACGCGAAGAGCCCCGAGACGTGCGGCGGCTGCCACAAGGGCATCCTGAAGGAATGGAACGAGAGCGCCCATGGGGCGCTGTGGACAGAAGGCAAGGACGGCCCGGTGTGCAGCACCTGCCATGACGCGCACGCCATCGAGAAACCGACTACGGTCGCGATGCGCGCGCACATGCCGACCGACTGCGGCAACTGCCACGCGGAACTCTACAAGACGTTCCACGACAGTTTCCACGGCAAGTCCACGAGCGTCGGCCGCGAGTCAGCAGCGATGTGTTCGGATTGCCACACACCGCACCACAACCTGCCGGCGAGCGATCCGCGCTCGTCGATCCACCCGGACAACCTCGCCGCCACGTGCGGCTCGAGCAACTGCCACGCCGGCAAGATCAATGCATCTTTCCTGACCTTCATTCCGCACAGCGATCCGATGGACGCCGGGCAGAACCCGTGGGTGCACTACATCTACCTGTTCATGACCTTGCTGCTGCTGGGCGTGTTCGGTTTCTTCGGCCTGCACGCACTGCTCTGGCTGCAGCGCACGCTGGTCGGTCGCCTGCGCGGTGAGTTCAAGGTGGAGCACTTCGGGCCTGGGCCCTACGTGCGCCGGTTCACGGCTACCCAGATGTGGCTGCACGTGTCGATCATCCTGAGCTTCCTGCTGCTCTCGGTGACCGGCCTGCCGCTCAAGTTCGCGGCCGCCCCCTGGGCGCCGGGCCTGATGAAGGCGCTTGGCGGACCGGAGATCGCGAGCTTCCTGCACCGCTTCGCGGCGATCGTCACGTTCGGCTATTTCGCCGTGCACCTGTCGATGCTGTTCCGCGACGTCGTGCTCAAGAGGCAGAAGGGCTTCTTCTGGGGCTGGCGTTCGATGACGCCACAACTGAAAGACGTCCAGGACCTGTGGGCGAACGTGAAGTACTTCCTCTACCTCGGTCCGCGCCCCGTGCTCGATCGCTGGGCGTATTGGGAAAAGTTCGACTACCTGGCGGTCTTCTGGGGCGTCGGCATGATCGGCGTCTCGGGACTGATGCTGTGGTTCCCGGACTTCTTCACCCGGTTCCTGCCGGGCTGGGCGTTGAACGCGGCCTACATCATCCACAGCGACGAGGCCCTGCTCGCCACGGGCTTCATCTTCCTGTTCCACTTCTTCCACACGCACTTGCGGCCGGAGAGCTTCCCGATGGATCCGGTGATCTTCACGGGCAGCATGCCGCTGCATCGCTTCAAGGAAGAGCGGCCGATCGAGTACCAGCGCCTCGTGGACAGCAACACGCTGGAGCAGTACTTCGTGCCCGCGCCTTCGAAGGCGCAGATCCAGGTCGCGCACGTGTTCGGCTTCGCCGCCGTCGCGGCCGGCATCTGGCTGGCCATCCTGATCTTCAGGGCGCTCGCGAGCGGTGCGATGCACCTGTTCTAGGTACGCGGGTCAGCGACAGGGGCCGGTCCGGGGTGCTTCCCCGGGCCGGCCGCGATCGTTACAGATGGAGCGTGATAGCCCGCAGCGGTATCCTGTCACCCACTGGAGGCTTGGGCTGCAGGCCACGCCGGTGAACTATTTCAACAGCAGGCGCAGCCTCGGGGTCATTCGATGATTAAGCATTTTTTCGCCGCAATCACTGGCAACGTCGTAAGCCTTATCGGCACGCTGATGATCGCGCTGAGCCTCCTGTTCATCGGGGCACTGCTGATCATGCAGGCCATGGGATTCCAAGGCGGCGCTTACCTCGGAATCGTCACGTTCGTCTTGCTGCCAATGGGGTTCCTCGCCGGAGTCATCGTCGTCCCGCTCGGCATCTGGTTGCAGAAGCGGCGGGATGCGAAAGCCGCAGCCGAAGGCCGGCCTGTCGGTCACTTGCCGATCGTGGACCTGAACAAGGAGAGCACCCGGGGCATCCTGCTCGGTTTCGTTGCCCTGTCGGTACCGATCATCGCGCTGGCCGCAGGACTGACCTTCAAGGCCGTTCATTACATGGATTCGACCGAGTTCTGCGGCCTGGCCTGCCACAAGGTGATGCAGCCTGAGTACACCGCCTTCCAGCGCTCGCCGCACGTGCGCGTCGGCTGCGCTGGCTGTCACATCGGCCCGGGGGCCGAATGGTTCGTGAAGGCCAAGATTTCCGGGTCGTGGCAGCTCATCGCCGTGGCGTTCGACCTGTACCCGCGTCCGATCCCGACACCGGTGCACTCCCTGCGCCCGGCCAACGGCACCTGCGAGCAGTGCCACTGGCCAACGAAGTTCGTGGGCGAGCGCCTCAAGGTGCGCACGCATTACACGGACGACGAGACGAACACCGAGGTCAAGACCGCACTCATGGTGAAGGTGGGTGGCGCGGAGGGCGGCGAGTCGCACGGCATCCACTGGCATGTCGACCCCAAGCACACGATTCGCTACCTCTCCGATCCTACGCGCGAAACGATCTACGACATCGAGCTTACGGACCAGGCGGAAGGCATCACGAAGGTCTACAAGGCGGCTGAAGGCGCGCCGGCCGGGTCGGAGTGGCGGACCATGGACTGCGTGGACTGCCACAATCGTCCGGCCCACAACTATCGCAGCCCGCAGTACGAGGTTGACCTGGCGCTGTCCGAGGGGCGCATCGACAAGTCGCTGCCGTACATCAAGCGCGAAGGCATGCGCATCCTGACGGAGAAGGAATACCCGTCGCACGAGGAAGCACGTGCCGGCATCGCTGACGCCGTCAAGGCGTTCTACGTACAGAACTATCCCGACCTCGCGGCCTCGCCCGCAGTCGAGCAGGCCGGCAAGGCCCTCGGCGACGCATACTGCTGGAACAACTTCCCGCAGATGAAAGTCGTCTGGAACACCTACCCGAACCACATCGGCCACAAGGACTCGCCGGGCTGCTTCCGCTGCCACGACAACAAGCACAAGACGGACACCGGCGAGAAGGTCGGCAAGAAGTGCGGCACCTGCCACAACCTCGTGGCCGAGGAAGAGAGCGATTCCAAGCTGCTGCAGGAACTCGGCCTGCAGGAAGCGCCGCCAGAGCCGGCAGCGGCTGAAGCAGGCACGGCGACCGCAGCTGCGGCAGCCCCCGCCACCTGAGCACCCGCCGCGAGGCGTAGAGAAGCAGACCCCGGCCACGTCGCCGGGGTCTATTCTTTCATGGCGGTCGCCGACGAGGACCGGACGCGGGTTCTACTTGAGCTTGGCGTAATAGGCCGCCAGGTCGGCGATCTGCGCCGCACTGAGTTTCTTCGCCTCCTTGATCATCTTGGGATTCTTGGTACGGGTGCCGTTCTGGTACTCCTGCATCGCCTTGGTGAACTTTTCCACCGACAGTCCGGCAATGGCGGGATAGTCATCGTCACCTGCGCCGTCGTCGCCATGACAGTCGACGCAACTCCCCTCCGCCAGGGCCTTGCCCGCGGCAACGTCCGCGGCATTCGCCGGGGCGGCGAGCAGGGCGAGGGCAGCAATCATCACCGGCAGCATCGTCTTGTACATCGCGAAAAACCTCCAGTTGGTCAATCTTTCCGGTCGA
>JBAVIQ010000644.1:0-2010 GCA_049687035.1 Steroidobacteraceae bacterium | reverse complement strand
CACCTGGACCATCACGCCTGCCGTGATCTGGCAGAGCCAGGATGCCGACGGCTTCTTCGCCTCCGACCCGGCCCTTGGTGAACGCAAGATCGCGCGCTACAGCAGGGACTACAACGAGGACAGCTGGTACCAGGCGGCGCTCACCGTGCAGGGCAAGATCGCCAGCTTCGATCTCGTCTACAGCGGCGGCTACCTCGATCGCGACATCGACAACTCCTACGACTATTCGGATTACTCGTTCGGCTACGATTCCTACTACGCCGACTACCCCGACTATTTCGGCAACAATTTCCTCGACAACAACGGCGAATTCATCGATCCCTCGCAGTACACGGTCAACCACTCCAAGTTCACCAAGCAGACCCATGAGGTGCGTATCTCGTCACCGGCTGACGCGAAGGTGCGCTGGGTGGCCGGCCTGTTCCTGCAGCGCCAGACCGACGACAACTACAACGCGTACACGATCGACGGCCTTGCCGACGACCGCTCCGTCAGCGGCCAGCCGGGCGTCAATTACCTCAACTCCACGACGCGCGTGGACGTCGATCGCGCCGTGTTCGCCGATGTGGCCTTCGATCTCGCCGACGCCTGGACGGTGACGCTGGGAGGACGCGCCTTCGACTACGACAGCAGTGTCGTCGGCTTTTTCGGATTCGGGCCCTACTACTCGGATCGGGTCGGCGAGGGCGAGAATTCGGGCGCCCCATGTGACCCCGGGTCGGTCGGCAAGAAGCCCGCGCTGCGTCCGTGCAACAACATCGATTCGGACACCGACGGCTCGGATTTCACGGGCCGCGTCAATGTCACCTACCGCATCGACGGCGAGCGCATGCTGTACGCGACATACTCGACCGGCTTCCGCCCGGGCGGCGTCAACCGCAACCCGGTGCGACCGCCGTATGGACCCGACCAGCTCGAGAACTACGAGGCGGGCTGGAAGACCGGCTGGGCGGCTGGGCGCGTGCGCTGGAACGGCGCGGTCTTCTTCGAAAAATGGGATGACGCCCAGTTCGGCGTGGCGGGCCCCAACAACATCACTGAAACCGTCAATGCCGGCCGTGCCGAGGTGACGGGCATTGAGTCGGACGTGCACTGGGCGGTGGACGACCACCTCACGCTGTCGGCCTCGGCCACCTACCTCGACGCGGAGCTCAAGACGAATTCCTGCCAGTTCGTGAATCCGCAGTTCGACTGCTCGATTCCCGGCCCGCCGGCGACCGAGGGCGGCGACCCGCAGGAGAATTTCACGTTGGCACCGGCAGGGACGCGCCTGCCCGTCTCCCCGAAACTCAAGGCTAATGCCATCGCACGCTATGAATTCAAGGCCGGGTCGTACGCTGCCTTCGCCCAGGGCGCCGTCGTCTACCAGAGCGATGTGATTCCGACGCTGGCCGTGGAGGATGCCCGGGTGATCGGCAAGCAACCCGCGTACACGACCGCGGACCTGTCGTTCGGCCTCGGGGGCGGCAACTGGACTGCGGAGCTGTACGTCGAGAACGCCACCGATGAACTCGGCGAGGTGACCCGCTATACGGCGTGCTCGCCGTCGATCTGCACGTTGCCACTCGTCATCACCGTGCGGCCGCGCACGTTTGGCCTGAAGTTCGGCCAGAGGTTCTGACCGGGTTCGCCGGGAACGAGGTCGGGATGCCCGTTAACCCATGGTCATCCGTGACTGCACTGTCAGCGACGCTGCTGTTGCTGCTCCTGCTGTTCGCTGACAACGCACGGGCAGCGGAACCGTCGGCGCCGCGGTACGGCATGGAATTGAAGGAGGCCTGGATTGCACTGCCCGACGGCGTGCGCCTCGCGGCTGATCTCTACGTTCCCACTGGCGCGGCTGCGGACACGAAGTTCCCGGTGCTGCTCGAGTACCTGCCTTACCGCAAGACCGAAGGCCGTGGACGCAACTGGCCGCTCTACTCGTACCTCGTGCAACGCGGCTACGTGATTGCGCGGGTGGACATTCGCGGCACCGGCAACAGCGAGGGAACGCTCGTTCCTTACGAG
>JBAVIQ010000643.1:0-2401 GCA_049687035.1 Steroidobacteraceae bacterium | reverse complement strand
AAACCAAGCTCTCGAACCTGGCCACCCTTTGCCGGTTCCACCATCGCGCGGTGCACGAAGGCGGCATCAAGATGCAGCGTTGCGATGACGGCGCGTGGCGATTTACCAATGCCAGGGGCGAATCGCTGCACGGTTGCGCGCCCGGGCACACGCAGCCACTGGCGGATTGGCGACAGTTGCCGGCCGAACATGCCGAGCGTGGCATCCATATTAATGCGAACACGGCCGCCACCGGCTGGCGCGGCGAACGCATGGATTACGGGGTCGCTATTGACTCGTTGCGGTTCAGGGCCGCTGCGGATAGGCCGCTGGAGCGGGAGAGTGCAACTTAGGTAGTTCAGGCGTGATGAGCTTGGACTCAACCCGGCAGATCGGTGCGACGGTCAGGCGGTTGCGGATCGCGGTCGCCGCTCGGCGTGAGTTTCGTTGCGGCCCAGCGCCTGAGCTCACGCACCTTGTCCGGTGCAATGCCCGGGTTACGGAGCAGGGTCTCGATGCCCCGCATGAGCACATCGGCGTCTGATTGAGGCACGTCGACGCCGGGCGCCGCGGCGCCCCACAGGTTGATCCGGTGTTCGCAGCGCTCGCCGAACCGCAGCACGGCGTGGAACCATCTTGGCTGTCGCCAGTTCCCCAGCAGCGCGTCCAGCGCTGCCGCTGCGAGCGACACCGGGATGAGCGTTAGGTCCAGCACTGCCTCCATTCCCAGCTTGATCTGGAACACGATGACATCGCGCGCGAGTCGCCAGCGCGTGCCGTGGTCGGACTTGTCGGTCATGGCCGTCCTCCGCGTGTTGGCGTCATCTTACTAGTTTCGCAGCGTTGGATGCCGGACGCCGGGAGCATGGCATCAGGGCCATTCGCGATGAGTGCAGGTCCGCGCGGCTGGTCACGGTGGAGGGGTTCGGGTGCTTTGCAGCGGCTGCAGTCTCCATTGCCAACATCCACGATTCAAATCGGGCGACCCGGCGGCCAAGCTGGTTTCAGGTTCAGACCCGAATCAATGGGTTCCGCGTGCGCGTCGCTCGGGCCGGACCGCAGCAAGGAGGGATCCTCATGCGGCTGCATCTCGTTCGCGTGATCGTACTCACCGCATTCGCTGTCCTCGCAGTGGTTCCCCAACGGCTCTCCGCTGCGCCGGACATTGCGCTGCAGATGACCGTCGATACCGTCGTGCCGACGGCCGGGCAGCCAGTCCAGTTCACGATCACCGCCAGCAACATCGGCGCGGATGCCGCGAGCGGCGTGCAGGTCACCGACCAGCTGCCGGCGGAACTGAAGATTCCAACGGGGATGGCTGCGTTTCCGAGCACCGGGACGTACGACGCTGCGACCGGCGTCTGGTCCATCGGCTCGCTGGCCGCCGGTGCCAGCGCCACACTGGTGATCCCCGCCATCGTCGCGGCGACGACCCAGCCGCCGTGCAGCGTCAATGCGGCGGAAAGCAGTCTCGCCGCCGATACGCACGCATCGAACAATCGGGCGGTCGCGGCGGTGAAGCGAACCGCTGCCGACCGCTGTGTCGACCTTGCGCTCAGCGCCAATGGCGTCATCACTCCTCCCTGCAGTGAATCGCGCCACTACGACGCGGACGTGTACGTATCCAACAGGGGGCCGGATGACGCCAGCAACGTGTTCCTCGACCTGAGCCAGGTGCCGGCGTCGATCCCGGGAGTCCGTTTCGACAGCGCCGGCTGCACGTCCACGCGCTGCACGGTACCGTCCATCGCCGCGGGATCGAGAGCCGCGCTGCACTTGATCTCCGACGACTTCAAGAACAAGCAACAGCAGACGGCGGTGTTTGCCTTCGCGACGTCGAGCAGTGATGTCGACTACCTGACGACGAACAACCAGATTCTCGTGACGAGTTATATCGAGCCCTTCACCGACTGCTCGAACCTGGTGCCGGATGCGGATTTCCTGGGGGGCGGGGGCGGGGGCTGCTTCATCGCCACGGCCGCCTATGGCTCACCACTCGAGGCGCATGTGCAGGCGCTCCGGGCGTTCCGCGACCGCTATCTGCAGCGCACCGCGGTCGGGCGCGCGTTCATCCGCTTCTACTATCGTCACTCGCCGCCCATTGCCGCCGTCATCGGCGAGCACGCGTGGCTGCGGTTCCTGGTGCGGATGCTGTTGACGCCGCTGGTCCTGGCGATCGCGTTCCCGCTGCGTGCGCTGATGCTCGCGGCCCTGGCGGCAACGACGCTGCTCGCAATGAATCGACGCGCCGGGGTCGCTGCGCGTTGACTCAGGAGCGGATGCGGGTCTCCGGCGGTGATATGCTTTTCTCACTATGAGCAAACCCAGGCTGATTTACTTTGACGCCCCCGTGAGTCGCGGGGAAGAGTGTCGCCTTGCCCTGCATCTCGCGGGCATCGACTTCGAAGACGTGCGCATCAAG
>JBAVIQ010000642.1:0-4540 GCA_049687035.1 Steroidobacteraceae bacterium | reverse complement strand
GTCGTAAGGCGGGGTGCAACGCCACCGGCCTGAAGGGGTAGCCTAAGGCGGCGGGGTTGTCGGTTTTTCACCACGAAGCCCGCAGGGAGCGACGCAGATGTCGGTTTTTGTTAGGCCACGCACAATTCTATTAGGCTCAACCCTGATATATAGTGGCGCGGGGGCTTTGAAACCGCCACACGATCGCGGCGCAACCTCTTGAACTAGAAAGGATCAACCGTGCTGTTCCAGCGCAGGTTCCGACCGGTCATAGGACTCGACATCACCACGTCCTCGATCAAACTGATCGAGCTGACGCGCAGCGGCGACTCGTATCGAGTCGAATCGTATTCTGCCGAGCCGACGCCGCCGAATGCCATCAACGAGAAAGCAATCGTCGACGCCCAGGCCGTCGGCGAAGCCGTGCGCCGCGCCGTCAAGCGTGCTGGCGCGCACAGCAAGGAATGCGCCGTGGCAGTCAGCGGCGACGCCGCGATCACCAAGGTGATCCAGATGCCCCGCAACCTGCGCGACAACGAACTCGAGTCGCAGGTCGAGATGCAGGCCGACCAGTACATTCCCTTCCCGATGGAAGAGGTCAGCTTCGACTTCGAAGTGGTCGGTCCTTCGGAAAAGGACCCCGACATGCTCGACGTGCTGCTCGTGGCCACGCGCTCCGAGAACGTCGAACAGCGGCAGGCCGCCGTGCAGGCTGCCGGTCTGACTGCACGCATCGTCGACGTCGAAGCGTTCGCGCTCGAAAACGCCTGCCGCCTGTTGACGCACCAGATGCCGGACGGCGGGATAGGACGCAGTATCGCCGTCATGGACTTTGGCGCGAGCAGCACCACGTTCTCCGTGCTGCGCGACAACAAGGTTGTTTACACTCGCGACTTCTCCTTCGGCGGCCAGCAGCTCACCGAAGACATCATGCGCACTTACGGTCTCTCGCTGGAGGAGGCCGGCCGCGCCAAGAAGGAAGGCGGGCTGCCGGCCAACTACCAGTCCGAAGTGCTCGACCCGTTCATCGACGACATGTGCCAACAGGTGAGCCGCTCACTGCAGTTCTATCTCGCGGCCGGTGCGGGACGCGAACAGCCCGAGCAGATCCTGGTTTGCGGCGGATGCGCCAATATCCCGGGCATCGCCGACGTGATCGCGAGCCGGGCGGGCATCCCTGCCGAGCGCGGCGACCCGCTGGGCCAGATGAAGATTTCGACTCGTGCCCTCTCACAGGGCGTGAAGAAGGACGCGACGGCATTGCTCACCGCCTGCGGCCTGGCGCTCAGGAGCTTCGACTGATGCCAAGAATCAACCTGCTGCCGTGGCGTGAGGCAGAGCGCAAGCGCAAGCGCCAGGAATTCTTCCTGTCGTTCGGCGCGGCCTTGGCCACGGCGGCCCTGGTCACGCTGCTCGGCCACTGGCAAATGAGTGCCTCCATCCAGCATCAACGCGATCGCAACAACTTCCTGACGCAGGAAATTGCGGGGCTCGACAAGCAGATCGAGGAGATCAACGGCCTCGACGCGCAGAAGAGCCGGCTGCTCGCCCGCATGGAGATCATCGAGACGCTGCAGCGCAGCCGTCCCGAGATCGTGCACGTGTTCGACGAGCTGGTGCACCTGCTGCCCGACGGTGTCTACCTTACCTACCTGAGGCAGACCGGCACCCGTTTTGAGCTGCGCGGCGTCGCCCAGTCCAGCACCCGCGTGTCGTCGTTCATGCGCAAGATCGATGCATCGGAGTGGCTCGCGGACCCGACCTTGCAGATCGTCCAGACGCGCAACGCGGGCACCTCGGGCGGATCGGAATTCACGCTGTTCGCCAACCAGAGGCAGCGGACGACGACGGCGGACGACCTGGACGCTGCGGGCGGACCTGCCGCGCAAGGGGCCGTCAAATGAACAAGCTGCAAGAAATGCTGATGCAGCTGCGTGGCCTCGACCCGAATGACCCGGGCCGGTGGCCCATCGGTGTCCGTGTCGCGACCATCGCGCTGCTGTTCGTCATTGCGGCCTCGGCAGGCTATTACTTCATGGTCTGGAAGGCCCAGCGACCGGTGCTCCTGGAAGAGCGCGAGCGGGAAGGGCAGCTCATGGAGTCGCTGACCGTCAAGGCCAGGCGCGCCGCGAATCTCGACGCATACCGCGCGCAGCTGGCCGAGATGGAGAAATCCTTCGGCGCCATGCTGCGGCAGCTGCCGAACAAGACCGAAGTCCCGAATCTGCTGGTGGACATCTCCCAGACGGGCCTGGCAGCGGGCCTCGAGGAGAAGCTGTTCCAGCCACAGGGCGAGATCAGGATGGACTTCTATGCCGAGCTGCCGATCAGCATCCGCTTGACGGGCGGCTATCACGAGATGGGCAAGTTCGCGAGCGGCATCGCGTCGCTGCCGCGCATCGTGACGCTGCACGACGTCGAGATTACGCCTGCCTCGGCAGACCGCAATGCGACGGATCCCGGCAATCTCATTTTGAACGTGACCGCGAAGACCTACCGCTACCTCGACGAGGATGAGCAGGCGGCTACGGATGGCACGGGCAAGAAAATGCCCAACGCAGGCTGAGGCACCATCATGGCAGATACAAGGTTGTGTAAACCCCGCGCCGTGCGTGCATCGATGCTGGCCGCGTCGATCGTCCTGCTTGCTGGCTGTGGCGGGGACCTCGATGACCTGCGTGCCAAGGTCGACGAGGTCAAGAATGCGCCGGGCGCGGGTATCGAGCCGCTGCCCGAGGTCAAGCCGTACGAAACGTTCGCGTACGCGGCGGACGACCAGCGGTCGCCGTTCGAAGCCGGCATTCCGGCCTCGGCCAACGCGCCGAATTCGATCCGCCCGGACTCGAACAGGCCACGGGAATTCCTCGAGCAGTTCTCGCTGGATACGCTGCGCATGGTCGGCACCGTGAAGCTTAAAGGCAAGTTGTTCGGGCTGGTCCAGACCCAGGATGGCCTCGTGCACCGGGTACTGGCGGGTAATCATCTAGGACAGAGCGATGGCCGTATCACGGCCATCGAGGAAGGCAAGATCTCGCTCATCGAGATCGTTCCTGACGGCATGGGTGGCTTCATCGAGCGCCCCGCCGCACTCGCGCTGAGCGAATGATCTGCAAGGAGATCCGAGAATGACCGCTGCATCGTCGCACGTGAACCTTCGCCGCCCGGAGGCTGGCCGCCCTCATCGGCCATTCCGCGCCGCGGCGCTCGTCGCGTTGGCCGGAGCGCTCGCATTCGCCGCGCAGGCCGCGCTCGCGCAGGCGGGCACCCGGCTCACCAAGGTTGAACTGCAGCCGCAGCCCGGCAACCAGCTCGAGGTGAAGCTCGTGCTGGACGGCCCGGCGCCGCAGCCGGTCGCCTTCACCATCGACAACCCGGCGCGCCTGGCCGTGGACCTGCCGGGCACTGCGCTCGCGCTCGAATCACGCCGCATCGACGTGAAAGCCGGTGGCGTCGACTCGATCGTCGCAGCCGAAGCTTCGGGCCGCACGCGCGTCGTCTTCAACCTCGATTCCCTGCAGCCTTACTCGACTCGCACGGAAGGCAACAACGTCTACGTATCGCTCGGACGGTCGGCCGCCAATACGGCCGCAACGGCCAGCACCGCAGGGGCCGCCACTGCAGCTCCCGGCACGTTCTCGATCGACAAGGTCGACTTCCGTCGTGGTCCGGACGGCGCCGGGCGCATCATGGTTCGCACCAGCGATCCGCGCGTGCAGGCCAGCGTCAAGCAGGAAGGCGGCCGCACGGTCGTCGATTTCCCGCGCACCAGCGTGGCGGCCGCAGCCGCGCGCCGTTACGACGTCGTCGATTTCGCGACGCCCGTCAACTCGTTCGACGTGATCAGCACGCCGAACGGCGCCCGCATCGTCGTGAGCGCCACGGGCGATTACGAGCAGCTCGCCTACCAGAGCGATCGTGATTACGTGCTCGAACTGCGCCAGCGCACGAAAGGCGCAGTCGTCGATCCGACCAAGAAGGAATACCGCGGCGAGCGCCTGACGCTCAATTTCCAGGACATCGAGGCGCGCGCGGTGCTGCAGCTGCTCGCCGAGACGAGCGGCCAGAACATCGTGGTCAGCGACACGGTCCAGGGCAACGTCACGCTGCGCCTGCAGAACGTGCCGTGGGACCAGGCGCTCGACATCGTCCTGCGCACCAAGGGCCTCGACAAGCGCCAGGAAGGCAACGTGATCTACGTCGCCCCGGCCGAAGAACTCGCCGCGCGCGAGAAACAGATGCTCGAGTCGCAGAAGTCGCTCACCGAGCTCTCGCCCGTGCGCACGGAATACCTGCAGGTCAACTACGCGAAGGCTTCGGACATCGCCTCGCTGATCCAGTCGCAGGGCAAGGGCTCGCTGTTGTCGGATCGCGGCAGCCTCGCGATCGACGACCGTACCAACACGCTGCTGCTGCAGGACACGGCTGATCGCCTGGCGGACATCCGCCGCCTGGTGCAGACGCTCGACATTCCGGTGAGGCAGGTCCTGATCGAGGCCCGCATCGTCATCGTCAACGACGACTTCAGCCGCGAGCTGGGCGTGCGTTTCGGCGGCGCGTTCGT
>JBAVIQ010000641.1:0-4091 GCA_049687035.1 Steroidobacteraceae bacterium | reverse complement strand
ATCCGGCGCGACACAGGCATACTTTCGGTCTTACCGAGAAACCGGCTACCCAGGACGATGTCGACCGGCTCCCGGCGCAGAATTTCGACCATCTGGCATAAGTCCGAAACGTGGTGCTGGCCGTCGGCATCGAACGTCGCGACGAAAGCTGCACCGCTTCTCACGGCGAAACTGATGCCTGTCTGGAGTGCAGCTCCCTGGCCCAGATTGATCGGGTGACACACGACGTGCGCGCCGGCGCGACGCGCTTCCTGCGCCGTGGAATCGCCCGACCCGTCGTCAACGACAACCACGTTCGGAAACTGCGACCGCAACTCGCCCACAGTTGCCGCAATGACCTTGCCCTCACGAAAAGCGGGGACGACAACACAGACATCGGCGAAGCTCGCGCTCATGCACGACATGGTTTGACGGGAATGCAAGCTTGTCAAGCTGCACGAGTACCGGCTACTCTCGGCTCGAATAGAATCAAATGACAAGCCAATGGCAGCTTCGACAAGGCTGCGGAAACACACCATGTCAGAGCCTGGGTCGCGGCGTTCATCCTCAGTTGGCTGGCTGCTGTGCGGGATTCTGTTAACCGCGTTACTGATACGACTTCCGGGTTTTCTTTACCCAGCCTCGTTGCACTACGACGAGGGGTCGGAACTCTCCAACGTGCTGTGCATGTTCCCGCCCGGGGGGACGCTTGCGCACCCGCTTCTCAATCGATATCTGCTCACAGTGCCGACCGGCCTCCAGTGCGTCAGAAGCAGGCTGCATGAGACCAGGCCGGAGCAGAACGCCAGCGCGTGGTTCGACATTGATCCCGAGCCGTTTCTTCACTCTGGCCGCGTCGTGTCCATGTTGTGCGGTCTGGCGGCAATACTGGCGGCCTTCGCGCTCGGCCGTGCGGTGGGCAATACCAAGGTGGGCCTGGTTGCGGCTGCGGTCATCGCGTTCGCGCCGATGCCGATGCTTACGTCCATCAATCTCCGGCCGTGGGCCCTCGCGCTGCTGCTGTCGACCGTGGTCCTGCTGGTAGCCAGTCAAGTCGCGGACGACGGCTCCCGACCGAGGAAGTGGCTCGCGCTGCTGGGTGCCGCATCCGGGGCCGCAACAGCGGCCGTCTACACTCTTGGCCTGACGGTCATTCCAGTCATGGGGGCGCTGGTTGGGCGATGGAGCCATCAGGCGAAACTTGGTGCCGTGCCGCATCGCGCCAAGGATCTCGCGACGACCGCGATGGGATGGATCGCAGCGCACGCCGTCTGCAATTACCACGCTCTCACTCAGCTTCCGCAGGTCGTGCGGGCAGTGACTGGACCCGATGCTTCCAGGTGGTCGGGTAGCGGCGAGGAGTTCGGTTACATGACGAACGTCGCATGGCATGCCGGCGCATTGTTCGACAAGTTCGGGCTCGGCATCGTGATCGCTTCATTGGGCGTCGCCGGGCTGCTGCTGGCCGTCCGACGCGGCGGTTGGGCGTGGCTTTCGTTCCTGGTCTTCCTGGTCGGATACCTGTTGCTCCAGCCGCTCGTCGTGGTCCTGATGTCAACGCGATACGCCGCGGCAGCCGTGCCGGTGGTCGCGCTCGGCGCCGCCTGGCTGATCGTCCAACTCGGCGAGCGAATCGCCGCGACTTCGCCGTGGCTTGCCCGACTGCACCCGACTGCAATTCTCACGGCGATCGCCATAGCGCCGAACGTCGTGACGTGTGTCGAGTACGCGCGCGCCCTGTCGCTGACTCCTACTCGCCAACTGGCGCTCCAGTGGATCGAGGGGCACATCCCCGCGCAGACGACCATTGTGCAGAGCATCAAGTACGTGAGCCCCGTGCTCATGGACTGCGCCTCGGTGGCGAAATCGCCGTTTCCACCTTCGCCGCAGCGCCCCTGCTACCATGTCCTGTACCTCGACCAGAGGACCTATCGGGCCCCCCCGCAGAGGACAATCGATTACCTGGAGGGAGCCAACGCCGAGTACCTCGTTTACACCTCGGCCACGCCGCCTGGGACCGAGAAGCGCCTGCGAAGGGTCAACGAGCGATTGCTAGCCATCGAACATCGCTACCAATTGGTTGCGACGTTCCGATACCAGGGCCTCGACGGCTTCACCGACGACACTGCTACCGTGAACCCGGTGGTTCGCGTGTTCAGGCTCAAGTGACCGTGAACGTCAAATCAGAATTACGCCTTCCTGATCTTCCGAAAAACATACGAATAGAAGGAAACGTCTTTTCCTTTGCGTGAGAGCTGCCTGTCGCCATAGATCTCTGCGACTTCAAGACCCGCATCCAGACAAATGGATTTCAATTCCTGATCCAGGATGGGAAACATCTGTAAGTTGAAAGTTCGCCCATCGGCAAACGTGTACGAAAATACTGTTTCATCCTCGAGGATCTTATCAAAGGAAATTCTTACGCTTTCGCCGAAATACTGGCCATTTGAACTGGAATAGGACTCGCCCGAGAGAAGCGTCTCGTAGTTTCTTCGATCGACGATAACCACTCCGTCCTCGGTCAAAGCATCACTCCAGTTTCGGACTGCAATCTGTCGCTTGTTGCTGTCCATTTCGCAGGCGAGCGAGTTGCCCAGGCATATGATGCAATCAAACTTTCCCTGAATGGTCTTGCTCATATCGATCCAGTCCGTACAAACTGCATCGAGTTGCATGGAATTACTGGCCGCATTTTTCATCGCAACTTCAATCATCGACTGCGAAATGTCGAGCCCTTTGACTTGAAGACCCTCGCGCATGAGTTCGATCGTGTGAAAGCCCGTCCCGAGAGCAACATCGAGTATGCGCTTGCAGTTGAATTTTCGAACCAGGCCTAGCAAGAAAGCCGTGTCGGCCGCCGAGCGCTTTTTCCATCCCACCAGTTCATCCCAGCGAGAAGCGAATTCTTGACTAAACTGATCCATGGACGGCTGGCTCCCTCGATTACGCGGTGTTCAAATTTCAGGCTGATCGACGTGCAAGATTTTCGGGTATCCAGGCTTGCCTGAGTGTGAGGCAAGTCGCAGTCTCCGCTTATTCCAGCAACCTCCTGCAGAACAGAACGATTGGGGAGCAGAGTCTTCACAACGCTGTATAACCGGAAGGCGCGCTACGCCGGCATGAAGGTTTCGCAGCTGTAGCGGTGAATGAGTCAGAAACCGGGCAAGCGACTGGCCGCTCAGGGCGCTTGCGGGTAGCCGCCGCGCACGAGGGTCGCACCGAGGCGATACCAGGCGTCCATTTGCGGGTTGTAGCGCGTCGTCTGCAGCGGATGGTGTGGATTCGTCGCGGCCGGAATCAGGCGGGTAGCGACCAGCAATTCCAAGGGCGACGATGCGCGGGCAATGAGGTTGGCCGACCATGGCGAGTAGACAGCTGCGGCTCCCGTGTCGGGCCGCGGGCGTCCTTTTGCTTCCGCGCTGATTTCTTCCATTCCGCGCAAGTGGTCCCAGAGGGACGCGTCGCCATCGCCGACTGTGGCCGTCAACGTGAGGAAAGACGCAAGGTTCGACCAAACCTGCAGCCGCGTCTGCCGCGCCTGAAAAGAGGATTCGGCGGCGCGCTCGAGATGTACCACGATCCGCGCCCCGGCTATCGCGGCGAGTTCTGACAGCTCCGTCCACAACGCATCGCGTTCGAGGGTGACGATTGCCGGGATACCCTTCACGGAAAACCACATCTTCGCAGGGGCGGTGCCCGCCAGAAACGGCGGCTCCGCTGAGAGCTGATCGTAACGCGTTAGCACCGAGCCATCGGGGCCGATGACAAAGGCCGAGTTGAAAATCCCGTTGGCCTCACGGTGTGCGGCACCGATCACCACCGTGATTTGGCTGTCGCGCGCCGCGGCGCGAATGCTGTCGATTTCTGTCTCATGCACCGCATCCGCCGGGAAGGCAATAAGGTCCGCGTCTTTCGAGCGGGCGGCTTGGATCGCCGATTTTATTGCCGCTGGATTGCCGGATACCGGAGCGGCGGCGAGCGTTACGTTGACTCTCGGCGATCGCAGGGGGTTCAGACGCGGCGCCTCGACACGCCCGCCGCGCTGCAACAAATCTCCGGCGGACCAAAATACTTTAAGCGCCGGATGCGCCGCCCGCGCGATCGCGCCGGCC
>JBAVIQ010000640.1:0-6334 GCA_049687035.1 Steroidobacteraceae bacterium | reverse complement strand
GACATTGCGCCCGTGCGCAGGTCGGACACGAAGCACCAGGTCCCGAAGATCGCCGGGTGGCCCGGCTTGATCGCGTTCACGTAGACGAGACCCGCGAGGACTTCCGCCACTTCCTGGGCGAGTGCGCCCGCAAGAGCCGCGGGGGCCGTTGCGCCGGCCTGGCCCGCCGAGAGCAGCAGCACGGGCATGCCGCCACGGACCGCAACCTCGAGGCACTTGCAGGCGTCGGTTGCAAACTTCATCGGCGGCACGACGAAACAGTTGGACTGGCTCACGAACGGACGCTCGCGCCACTGCTGCTCGCCGCCCGCGATCAGGTGCAGCATCTCGAGGGAGGCCTCGACGTGCTCCGGCTGCACCCAGCTGCTGCCTACGTGCTTCGTCGTCGACGACACGGCGGCGTAGCAGGTGTTGAAGTCCATCTCGAACGGGTCGGGGATGTCGCGCGGCACGACGGCGCGCTGGAAGAAGTGGATGTGCTCCATGACGTCGACGATGCGGCCGATGTCGAACAGGTCCTTGATCGTCGATTCGCGGTAGCCGGTGCGAGGATCGACCATGTTGACGGCCGCGCCGGCCGTGCCGAAGTAGCTGCGCTTGCCCCAGGGTTCGAGGTCGTAACGCGGATCCTGCCCGTGCAGCACGAAGTGCCGGGCGGCCTTCGCCAGCGTGTCTTCGATCAGCGCGGCGGGGAACAGCAGCCGGCCGTTGTCGTTCAGCGTGCAACCGGCGCGGGTCAGGTACTCGACGCCGCTTTCAGGCGCGTCGGCCAGGCCGACCTCGGACAGCAACCGCAGGGCCGTCCGGTGGATCTTCTGGACGTCCTCCGGCGACAGGGGCCGGTACCGCCCGGACTCCATGCCGGGCTTCACGGGGCGGAGATGGTCGGGCAGGGGGCCCGCGCGCTGCGCCCTGCGGGCGTCGCGCCCGGACGGCCGGCGAGCCGGGGTCGGGATATCGGTCACGTGCCACTCCGTAGGTTGCGGCGCCGGGCAGGGACCCTGTCCGGACGCCCGCAAGACTCGCACAAAAACGCGGCCGGTCGCCTAAAGTTTTATCTACCAACCGGGAAAAGCAGTCGCTGCGAAACAACCCACGTGACCGGCCGCGAAGACCCCGAAATCGTTAGACTTGCGGACCGGTTGCCGCATCCTTCGCCCCGCTTTCCCGAGGTCTCCAATGTCCGTTCCGCAAGACCGCGCCGACTGGCATCGCCTGGCCGCCGAGCTGCGCTATTCGACGGGTCACTTCATCCACGGCGAACACGTTGCGGGCCGGGCCGGGCGGTTCACCGTCGTCAACCCGGCCACGGCCGAGCCACTGTGCGAGGTCGCCGCTGGCGACGCGACGGATATCGACGCCGCGGTCGCCAGCGGGCGGCGCGCGTTCCGGGAAGGCTCGTGGCGCCGGATGGCTCCCCGCGATCGCCTCGACGTCCTCAATCGTCTCGCGGCATTGATCGAGAAGCACACCGCGCGCTTCACGCTGCTCGACTCGCTGTGCATGGGCAAACCGGTACGGGACATGGTGGCCGTGGACGTGCCGCAGTCTGCGCTGACGTTCCGCTATTTCGCGGAACTCTCCGACAAGGTCGAAGGCACGGTCACCGCGACCGCCGTCGATGCCTTGCACTACACGCTGCGTGAACCGCTCGGCGTCGTCGGCTGCATCACGCCGTGGAACTACCCGCTGATGCAAATCGCATGGAAGATCGCCCCGGCACTCGCCGCCGGCAACTCCGTCGTGCTGAAGCCCGCCGAGCAGGCGCCGTTGTCGGCCCTGCTGCTGGCCGAACTCTTCGTCGAAGCCGGCGCTCCTCCGGGCGTGCTCAACGTGGTCAACGGTTACGGTGCCGATGCAGGCGCGCCGCTCGCGCTGCACAACGACGTCGCCAAGATCTCGTTCACCGGCTCGACGGTGACCGGCAAGAAGATGCTGGTCTATGCCGGCCAGTCGAACATGAAGCGCGTGAGTCTCGAATGCGGCGGCAAGTCGCCGCAGATCTTCCTCGCGGATCTCGAAGACATGGATCGCGCGGTCACCTACGCCATCAACGGCATCTTCGGCGTGATGGGTGAGGTCTGCAGCGCAGGTTCGCGCCTGCTCGTCGACAAGCCCATCGTGAAGGAATTCACGGCCCGCTTCATCGAGCGCGGGCAGAAAGCGTACGTCGCAGGCGATCCGCTCGATCCCGAGACGAACATGGGGCCGCTGGTCACGAAGAAGCAGCACGAGCGGGTGCTCGGGTACATCGCCAAGGGCCGCGAAGAGGGCGCCAAGCTCGAGTTCGGTGGCGACGTGCCGGACCGGCCGGGCTATTACGTCAACCCGGCATTGTTCACCAACGTCAATAACGCCATGACGATCGCGCAGGAAGAGATTTTTGGGCCGGTCGCGGCGCTGATCGAAGTCGATGGCCTGCAGGATGCGTTGCGCATCGCCAACGACACGATCTACGGTCTCGCCGGCTCGGTCTGGACCAGCAACCTGCGTTCGGCGCACGAGGCCGTACGTGGCCTCGAGGCGGGCACGCTCTTCGTCAACTGCTTCGACCACGGCGATCCGACCTCGCCCTTCCTCGGCCACAAGCAATCCGGGCAGGGCGGTGACAAGTGCCTCGAAGGCCTGCTGAGCTACACGCAGACTAAGTCGGCATGGATTCACCTGGGTTCATGACATGACGGCTTCCGACGACCTCGTTTCCCTGCGGCCGGATATCGAGATGCCGGCGCGTGACTTCGGCGTGAACAGCGACATGATGGTGCCGGCGTTTTCGCGGCACAGCGAATACGTGCCCGACCGCGACGACAGCTACCGCTTCGATCCCGACACCACGCTCGCGATCCTCGCGGGGTTTCGCCACAACCGGCGCGTGATGGTGCAGGGCTACCACGGCACGGGAAAGTCGACCCACGTCGAGCAGGTGGCCGCGCGCCTCAACTGGCCGCTGATCCGCATCAACCTCGACGGCCACGTCAGCCGCATCGACCTCGTGGGCCGCGACGCCATCGTGGTCAAGGACGGCCGACAGGTCACCGAATTCCGTGAAGGCCTGCTGCCCTGGGCGTTGCAGCGCCCGATCGCGCTCGTGTTCGACGAGTACGACGCGGGCCGCCCGGACGTGATGTTCGTGATCCAGCGCGTGCTCGAGGCGAGCGGCAAGCTGACGCTGCTCGACCAGAACCGCATCATCAGTCCGCACCCGTTCTTCCGCCTGTTTGCGACGAGCAACACGATCGGCCTCGGCGACACGAGCGGCCTGTACCACGGCACGCAGCAGATCAACCAGGGCCAGATGGACCGCTGGTCGATCGTCACCACGCTCAACTACCTGGACCACGACGCCGAAGCGGCGATCGTGCTGGCCAAGACGCCTGCGTACGACACGACCGAGGGGCGGCGCACGATCATGGCGATGGTCCGCGTGGCCGACATGACGCGCAACGGCTTCATGAACGGCGACATCTCCACCGTAATGAGTCCGCGCACGGTCATCGCCTGGGCCGAGAACGCGCAGATCTTCGGCGACATCGGGCTCGCTTTCCGCGTCACCTTCCTCAACAAGTGCGACGAACTCGAACGGCCGACCGTCGCCGAGTTCTACCAGCGTGCTTTCGCCGCCGAACTGCCGGAGGCGATCACCCGCGTGAAGGTCGTTTGAGCAACCGGCCACACCAGGCGCCGCTCGCTCCCGCAGAACGCGGCGAGCGTGCCCTGGTGCAGACCACGCGTGCGCTGGCGGGAGCGAAGGAACTCGACGTCACGTTCGGACCGAGCCTGCCCGGCCAGACCTCGAACTCCGTGCGCCTGCCGCCGGTGAAGTGGCCGCTCTCGGAAGCCGACGCAGCCCGCGTTCGTGGCCACGCCGATCACCTGGCACTGCGCAGCGCTTATCACGACCCGGTGCTGCACGCCCGGTTCCGGCCCACCGGCCACCGAGCGCGGGAAATCTTCGATGCGGTCGAAGACATGCGCTGCCAGTCGCTGGGCAGCAACGTGCTCGCGGGTGTGGCGCAGAACCTCACCGCGGCGCTGGTCGAGCAGTTGACGCGCAAGACGGGCTCGACGCCGTTCGGTGCACGTCCCTCGCCAATGGCGCAGGCCCTGGCTCTGCTGGTCCGCGAAAAGCTCACGGGCCTGCCGCCACCGCCCGCGGCAGCCGAACTCATGCTGCGCTGGCGGGACGACCTGCGTAAGCGCGCCGAGGCGGGCCTCGAGTCGCTCGCGGCCAGCGTCGACGACCAGCAGCGCTACGCCTTCGCGGTCCATGACCTGGTCGAGGACCTCGATCTCGGCCACGAACTCGGCGCGGCCGCCGAACGGCGCAAGTCTGCGGTCAAGACGATCGAGGCCGTTGTTCCCGGTGAAGACGCCGGTGCTGACCCGCTTGGAGCGGTCAAGAAGCAGGCAGGCGCCATGGACCAGGACGCGCCCGAACTCGATGCGGGCGAAGTCGTTGGCTCGCGACTCGACGCGCAGGACGAGCCCGAGCGCAAGGCGGAAGCCGAGCCCTCGGGTGAACGCATGCAGCGCGAGCCGATGTACGACGATTCCGATCACCCGAACCGGCATTACCGGGTCTTCACTACGGCGCACGACGAGATCGTAGGCGCGACGGAGTTGTGCACGGACGACGAAGTCGGCCAGTTGCGCGGCAACCTCGACCGCGAATCGCGCGCGCTGCAGCCGGCCGTAGCGCGGCTCGCGATCAAGCTCGAACGCCTGCTGCTCGCAAAGCAGACGCGGCGCTGGCAGTTCGACCTGGAGGAGGGCACGCTCGACCCGGCCCGCCTCGCGCGCGTCGTCACCGATCCGCTGGCTCCCCTCGCGTTTCGAGAAGAATCCGACACCGACTTCAAGGACACGGTCGTCACGGTCCTGCTCGACAACTCGGGTTCGATGCGCGGCCGGCCCATCATGGTTGCGGCGCTGTGTGCGGACGTTCTCGCGCGCACGCTCGAGCGCTGCGGCGTCAAAGTCGAAATCCTCGGGTTCACCACGCAGAAGTGGAGCGGTGGGCAAGCGCGCGAGGATTGGCTCAAGGCCGGCCGGCCCTCCGCGCCAGGTCGGCTGACGGACCTGCGTTACATCATCTACAAGCCGGCGGACGTGCCGTATCGGCGCGCCCGCAGGCACCTCGGCTTGATGCTCAAGGAAGACCTGCTCAAGGACAACGTCGATGGCGAAGCCCTGCTCTGGGCGCATGAACGCCTGCTGCGCCGCAGCGAGCAGCGTCGGATCCTGATGGTGATATCCGACGGCGTGCCGCTGTGCGAGGCTACGCTCTCGGCGAATCCCGGTGGCTACCTGGAACAGCACCTGCGCAACGTCGTGAAGTGGATCGAGACCCGCTCGCCCGTGGAGCTGGTTGCGATCGGCATCGGCCACGACGTGACGGACTTCTACCAGCGGGCGGTCGCGATCGCGGACGTCGCGCAGCTTGGCAACGCGATGATCGAGCAGCTCGCCGACCTGTTCGTCACGCCAGGCACGAAGACGAAGGCCCGGACGAGGAAGACGGCGTGACCACGGTTCATCGCGGCTCCTGTCTCTGTGGCGAGACCGCCTTCGAAGTGCATGGTCCATTGCGCAATTCCATCGCCTGCCACTGCACGCAGTGCCGCAAGCAGACCGGGCATTACCTGTCCGCCACGAGCGCTGCGATGAGCGATTTCAAGCTGCTGCGTGGCGAGCACGTGCGCTGGTATCGCGCTTCGAACACTGCGCAACGAGCGTTCTGCGCGCAGTGCGGGTCGACGCTGTTCTGGCAGGCGGACGCGAACCCGGAGCGGATTTCGATCGCCACCGGCACGTTCGACGGACCCACCGGCCTGGTCACCGAAGGCCACATCTTCTGCGCCGACAAGGGCGACTACTATGTGATTCCCGACGAGGGGTATCAGCGCGCGGGTTGGGAATGACGCCGCGCCGCGAAGGGTTTCCGCCATGATTCCACGCACCATGAAAGCGGTCCTGCTCAGGGGTCACGGTGGCCTCGAGCAACTCGACTATCGCGACGACGTTGCGGTACCAGTACCCGCGCCGGGCGAAGTGCTGGTGAAGGTCGGCGCTGCAGCCGTGAACAACACCGACATCAACACGCGGATTGGCTGGTACTCAAAGTCCGTTGCGACGGCGACCGGCGAGGCCGCGGTGCAGACGGCGAGCGGCGCGACGGACGGCGGCTGGGCCGGCAACCCGTTCGTCTTCCCGCGCATCCAGGGTACCGACGTGTGCGGCCGGATCGTCGCGGTTGGCGCTGGAGTGGCCGACGCAAGGATCGGGGTGCGCGTGCTGGTCGATCCCGTGCTGCGTCCAAAAGATGGATCATTGG
>JBAVIQ010000639.1:0-4951 GCA_049687035.1 Steroidobacteraceae bacterium | reverse complement strand
CGCGCAGGTCGCCCAGGCTGAAGAAGTGATCGTCGCCCTGGTGGTCTTCCTTGAACGTCGTGTTGGAGACCATGACGGTGACGCCCAACGCGCGGAACGTGCCGGCCACCGTATCGATGCTGTCGACCACGCCCGCGAGTTTCAGCGACGACTGCCGCTTGAACACGACCTTGGTGGCGACGAGCGTGTCGGTCGAATCCAGCTTGCCCTCGACTTCCACCTTGACGTTGAGCTTGAGGTCGGCCGCCGTGCCGTTGACGAAGGCTGTCGACGCGTTGGTCGCGACCTTCTGGCCGTCGACGTCGAAGTCCGTCGCGGAGCCGAAGCGCGTCACGAAGCCTTCTACCTCACTCTCGTCGCCGCTGCTACCGTCGAAATCGCGGTCCTCGCGATGGACCCGCGTCGCGACCAGCGCGCCGTTGGCCAGGAACGTCGTGCCCTTGACCTCGACCATGACGCCCGACTCGAGGCCGGTCGACCCGAAGTCCTCGAGCGTCGCCGTCGCATAGTCGACGACCAGCGACCCGACATTGAAGCGCTTCAGGCCGGTGTCGAGGTTCGTGACCATGCCGGTCACTTCGACCTCGGTCGCGCCCGCGCCGGCTTTCTCGATGCGCGTCGCGCGCGCCGAGCCGCCCGCGGCTGCGAAGCCGTGCACCTCGATCACGTCGCCAACGACGACTCCCGCCAGCGTCCGCGTCGGGATCGAATCGTCGAACATCGTCTCGTTGTCGACGGTGATCACCTGCCCGGCGATCGTCAGCGTGCCTGCCACGGCGTCGACTGCCCGCACGGCACCCTGGATCAGGTGATCCTGCGTGATCGACTTCGCGCGGGCGACCCCCTGCGCATCGACCTCTGCCTTCAGGTGAATGACTTCACCGACTCTCAAATCGGCTGCCGTAGCCGGCTTGTCCTCGATGCTGACCTGCGCCGAGTCCGTGTCGTAACGCACGCCATTGACGATGACGCTGCCGAAGCCGGCGATCACACCCGTGACGAAAGTAGTCGTGGTCGTGGTCGTGCCGGTCGCAGGCGGCGGATTCGAGGCCATGCCATCGCTGGTTGCACCTCCTCCGCCGCCGCAGCCAGCGACCAGCAAGGCCACCGCTGCCACCTTCAGGAAATTCAATTGTACTGATTTCATCTCACACCTCTGCACAGCTCGGTACTGATCGGTATCGGACCCGTCGTTGCAGGTCCGTCTTTACCCCGGAACTCCGGTCAGTCGTCGAGTTCGGCCCGCGTGGCCAGCACGGCGTTGCCCACCAGCGTGCCGCGCGCCTTCACCTTGCGGCCCGGGGCCGCCTGGAAGAACGCCGCGGCGTTGATGGTCACGCCGTTCGTATCTCTGAATTCGGTATTGCCATCGGTCGTGACGGCGACGCCGCCGACCGTGAAATTCGGTGCGGCCACGTTCTGAACGACGCCCTCTACCTTGACTTCGCCCTGCGTGTCGTCGCGTTCGAGCTTCGTCGCGAGCAGGCCGCTGCCGTCGTTGTAGGCGTCGACTTCCACGTAGTCGCCGACGGCGATGTTGGCGAGGCTGAACCGCTGCACGTCGGCGCCACTGTGGTCCTCGAAGCGGGTAAGCGAGTTCACGCGGATCGTGACGCCGAAGACGACGAGGCTGTTGCCTGCAGCGTTCACCGAATCCACGCGGCCCGAGAACTCCGTGTCGCTGCCGCGGCGGAACTGCACCTTGGTCGCGACGATGACGCCCGACGCGTTGAAGCGGCCGTCGACCTCGACGGGCACGTCGAGCGCAAGGCTCGATGCGGTGCCGCCTTCATATGTGGTCGACGCCGTCGTCGTGACGCGCTGCCCGGCAACCGCGAAATCCGTCGCCGACACGAAGCTCGTGACCAGGCCTTCGTAGTCCGCCTGTTCGTCGGCGTTGCCCGCGGCACCACCGCCTTCCTTCTCGACGCGGGTCGCGACCAGCACGCCATTGCCATCGACCGTGCCGAAGGCCTCGACGCGGTCGCCGTTCGCCGGCTGCCCGCTGGCGAAGCCGTTCAGCTGCGCGCTCGCATACGAGACGGTGAGCTGGCTGAGCGCGAAGCGGCGTGCATTCGTGTCGAGCGCGGCGATCGTGCCCTTCACCTCGACGCTCGACTGCGCAGTCTTGCGTTCGATGCGCGTCGCCTCGACGACACCCGTTGTCGCCACAGGCCCGCTCACTTCGATGCGGTCGCCGATTGCGAGACCCTCGAGACTGCGCGGCGAGATGCGATCGTCGAAGGACGTCTGCGTGCCTACCTGGACCGAGCGTCCAAGCACGACCAGCCGGGAATTTGCCAGATCGATGCTCTGCACCGGGCCTTCGACTTCGTCGTCGAAGATCACGCGCGTTGCCGTGCCGTTGATGCCGTCCTGGTCGATGCGGCCTTCGATGCGCACGACCTGGCCGACGCGCAGGTCGGATTCTGTACCAGGGTTGTCGTCGAGCGCGATGGTGGCGCCCGTGGTCACGTAGTGGACGCCATTGACGTGCACGCTGCCGAAGCCCGTGATGGAACCCGTTGCCGTGACGATGCCGCCGCGGTCGATGCCCGCGGTCATACCGCCCGAACTGCCTCCGCCGCCACAGGCAGCGACCAGGATCGCGACACCGACCATCGTCCAGCGACTCGCCATCACGCGTACGTGCATCATTGCTGTTCTCCGACCATCCGTTCCTGAATTGCAAAGACCCCTACGCCCAACCGCAGGGGGGCAACCGGCGTCCTTTCGCCCTGTTGCGCTTCGTGCGCGCTCAGCCATTCGTCACAGCGTTCGAGGAACGCCTGGCCTTCACGCTCCATGAACGCGCGGAAAGCCGGCAGCTGGCGCGGATCGATGTGACGGTTCTGGGCGCGACCCTCGAAACGGGGCGGCTCCGCAGCATCGCGCGACAGGTTGTGTTCGACGGTCGCCGCGAGATCGGCAATCACCGCGCCCGCACGCTCGACGGCCTGCCCGTCCATGGCTCGTGGCATGTAGAAGCGGCGCAGCGCGCGATAGCGACCGTCCGTCGTGCGCTCGATCGAGCTGGAACGCAGGAGTTCCTTGATCAGCGCCGTCACCGGGATGTCGCCCGCGTAGCGGCGCACGAGCTGCTCGAACGTTGCGCCCTCGCCTTTGGCATCGAGGGCGCGCGGCTGGCCGAGCTCGTCGATGAATTCGCGATCGAGGTGCCAGCCCGCCAGCACGCGGCTCGCGTGGTTGAGATCGTCCTCGGCCCGGACGTCCTCGACCGGTGTCTCGGCCTCGGACTCGCGATAGCGACGCACCTCACGCCGGGTCATGCCCGTGAGCAGCGCGATGCGCGACACGTTGGTCGGGCGGCCGCGCAGGCCGAATTCCTCGGCCGCGACGGCTACGAACACACTGCGCGAAAGCTCGGCGAATTCCTTCCAGGTCACGCCGGATTTCAGCAGCCAGCGCGCGATCGGCCGCAGCCAGCGCAGGCTGGCGGTCACGATGGAGCGTTGCGTCTGAACTGCCATATGTGGGACACTATGTCCCATATGTAGATAGTTTTCAACCCCTAGACCGACCAGGACTCGACCCCGCCCTGATCTGCGAGGCGGGTCACAGCTTTGCAACCCACGCCACGTCAGACCCCTCCTTGCCCGCTAGACTCCGACCTCAGGACGGGGTTCAGGCACGATGTCGACAACGGACAGGCGGGTGGAGGACTTACTCGATCGCTGGCTGGCGAGTGTCGAGTTGCACCTGCGTTACCTGAAGCTGGACGACGCCGCCTACGCGCGCGCCGAAGCCTGGCCGAAGCACCAGCGACCGAATGCGCTGGTCGTGAACCTGGCCCGCACCCGCCTGCTGGATCTGAAGCGGCACCTGCACGAGCGCCGCGACGCAGGTGATGCAAAATTCGCCGAGTCGCTGGAGCTGATGTCGTTCCTGACGAGCCTGCTCGGATCGGAGCACATCGAGCGCTTCATTCCCCTGGCGACCGGCAAAGTGCCAGATACGGGCGTGTCCGGCACGGTGGAGCAACCACGGATACGCGGCGCGGCCAAGGCTGCCTCGAATCAAAAAAGCACCGGCACCGCGCCGGTCACAGCGAAAGCCGCGCAAGCCGGCACGACCCATAAGTCTGCCACCGGATCACACAAGCGGCCGGCAAGGCCGGCGACCTCGGCCGGAGCCTCTGCCGCGGTTTCCAAACCCACGTCGAAGACTGTTGCCCGTGCCGAACCCGCTCCAGCGTCGCCACCCAGGCCCAGGGACGCGATGACGCGACAGGTGGTCGCCGATGCGGTTCGCATGCTCGAGTGGGGCCGCGAATGGCCGGCGCTCGCGGGACTGATCGCGCGGATGGCCGATCGCCCGTCCGAAACCGAGGTCTGGAAAATCCTGCGCGCGTATCGCAGCGACATCCTCGCCACCTCGCGGCGCACCGGCTGATTGCCGGCATTGCCGCCGTGACACCGTCACGCGGCCTGCGGTACCTTCGCAGTTCCCCGAGGACTGCCGCTTGAAGGAGCGCCCCACCCATGACGTTTTCCCGTTCGCTCGCGATTGCCTTGCTCACGACCACGTGCCTGTTCGCCGGCGCCGTGCAGGCCGAAGGCCCGCCGTCGAAGGGCGAGCAGGCGCTCAAGTACCGCAAGTCGCTGTACCAGGTGATGGCCTGGAACTTCGGCCCGATGGGCGCGATGGCCCAGGGCAAGGCGCCTTACGACGCCGCCGAATTCTCCAGGCGCGCCGACCGGGTCGCGCTGATCGCGCCGATGCTGAGCGAAGGGTTCCCGGCTGAAACCAGGGACCTGCCGCACTCGGAGCTCAAGCCCGCGATGTGGGCCAACCGTGCGGACTTCGACGCGAAGATGAAAGACCTCGTCGACCGCAGCGCGACGCTGGCGAGAGTGGCGAAGTCAGGCGACTTTGCGCAGAGCAAGGCGGCGTTTTTCGACACGGCGAACGCGTGCAAGGCGTGTCACGA
>JBAVIQ010000638.1:0-12425 GCA_049687035.1 Steroidobacteraceae bacterium | reverse complement strand
CTGCAGAAGATGCTCACACTCAAGCAGTTGTCGAGCTACCAGACTGGTGTGCTGTATCAGCAGCTGCACTCGCTGGCCCTGATACTGGTGGGGATTCTTGCGTTGGTGACGTCGGCCTCACGCTGGTTGCCGCGCGCCGCCGTGCTGTTCGGCGTCGGCATCTTCTTCTTCTCGGGTTCAATCTACGCGCTGACGTTCGGCGCGCCTCGCTGGCTCGGCATGGTCGCGCCGGTGGGCGGACTCAGCTTCATGCTCGCGTGGCTGTCGATCGCGTTGCACGCGCTGCGGGCGCGCTGAGTTCATTCGGGTTTGTATTCCGCAGGCTTCGCGCTGCCGCCGCCGAACAGGAACTTCTCCATTTCCTCGGCGAGGAACTGGCGCGCCTTCGGCTCGATCGTCGACAGGCGGTACTCGTTGATCAGCATCGTCTGGTGGCCGACCCACGCGCGCCACGCTTCGGCCGAGATGTTTTCGTAGATCCGCTTGCCCAGCTCGCCCGGGTAAGGAACACGATCGAGGCCGTCGGCTTCGCGCTTGAGGTACTGGCAGTAGACGGTGCGTGACATGGCGTAGGGGATAGCGGGTGGGGGATAGGGGATAGTCGGAGGGTGCTGTGCACCCGGCGCCGCAGCGGGATTATGTCAGGGCGGTGGCAGAGACGATGATGCCGTCTTCATCCACGTAGATGAACTCGCCAGGCCGGAACGTCACGCCGGCGAAACGGACGGGGACGTCGCGGTCGCCTTCGCCGCGCTTGTCGCTGCGCAATGGCATGGTGCCAAGCGCGCGGATGCCGAGATCCATGCGGCCGAGTTCGGCCGAATCGCGGATGCAGCCGTGGATGATCACGCCCGCCCAGCCATTGCCGACCGCAGCCAGACCGAGCTTGTCGCCGAGCAAAGCGCGCCGGCGTGAACCGCCGCCATCGACGACCAGGACGCGGCCTGCGCCCGGGCTCTCCACCGCTTCCTTGACCCGTGAATTGTCTTCGAAGCAGCGGACGGTGCTGACTGGACCGTGAAATGCGCGGCGGCCGCCGAACGTGTGGAAGATCGGCTCGCAAACCTGCACCCGATCGCCGTGATCGTCGCAGAGGTCGGCCGTGCCCTTGGCCAGGGTGAGGGTCGTCATCGTCGCGGTGCCTCGTCGTCGGCTGAACATCGCCGCCCGCGAATTATAGGGCGCGGCGGCGGCCGATCGTGCGGCGATGAGCGTGCGGACGGGAAGGGCGCCTCGCGACGCCCACCCCGGCAATCCACGGGCCGCAACGGCTTACTGGATCTGGATCTGCCGCGGCTGCGGCTCGACCACGCGCTGCTTCGGGATGCGGATGACGATCACCCCGTCGCGGCTCTCGGCGCGGATGCCCTGCTCGTCGGCATTCTCCGGCAGCGCGAAGCGGCGCGCGAACGGGCCGTAGCAACGCTCGATGCGATGCGCCTTCTCCTGGTCCTCGCGCTTCTCCTGCTTGCGCTCGCCGGCGAGCGTCAGTACGCCGTCCTGGACGGTGATGCTGACGTCTTCCTTGCGGACTTCCGGCAGTTCGGCCTTGATGAGGTACTCGCCCTCGGTCTCGCTCACGTCGGCTGGCGGCGCCCACTCGCTGGCCTGCGGCGACTGCGCGGCCTGCCGCGGCAAGCGCCGCATCGTTTCGGCGAAAAAGCGCTCGAACATGTCGTCCACGTCACGGAACGGTTCCCACTTGATGACACGCATGGTTGCTTACTCCTGCCCGGGACTGCCCACTGCAATCCCACGTGCGCACTTAGTTGTGCGCCGCTAGCAGCGTTTCAAGGGGGGGGAGGGGCGGCTGCGGTTTGAGGTAACCCGTCACCAGCCGGACATGCAAACGGCGCGACCGGTTGCCCGATCGCGCCGTTCGAGGCTCAATGAAGCGCCGGTTACGGCTTCTTGACGTACACCTTGCACCAGCCCTTCGCGGCGACCGGGCGGCCGGCGAAGATGTTGCACGCCACTTCGGCGTCGCCGGCCTTGGCCGTCGGTGCCTGCAGGCAGTTGCCGCAAATCTGGCCCGCCTTGTGGTTCGGGTTGGCCTTTGCGTCGACCTTCGTCGAATCGACGACGTAGCCGAGCGACTTCGCCTGCGGCTCGTTCGGATCGACCTTGGCGCCCGCTGCAGTTGCGGTGCGGCTCAGCAACGCGGATACCGGCACCGCCGCTACGCCCAGCAGCGCACCCTTCAGCAGCGTGCGACGCGGAAACTTCTGTTCGGACATTTGGATACTTCTCCTCGAGAGGGGACAATCGACCAACCGCGGGGATTCTACGCAGCTTGAATCCAGCCTGTGCATTCGACCGCGGTTTGAGGTGTAGGTTTCGTCCTAGACTCGCAGATAGTTGCAAACATTATTGAGAATTACTCGCAATTGAACGACCGCGCCCTCGGCTCCGCCCGGGCCGTCGAGCCTCGAGAGTCCTGATGTCCGATCCGCGCCGCAATCGCCTCAAGACCTACGCCGGTGTGCTCGTGAGCGTGCTGCTCGCCACGCTCGCGGGATGGGTGCTGTGGCGAACATTCCAGCGGATCAGCTTTGCAGACGTGCTCACGCAAATGGAGGCCGTGCCCGCATCGAAGCTCGCGCTGGCCGGGCTCTGCGCTGCCGCCGCGTATACGGTGCTCGCGTTTTACGAAGTGGCTGTGGTCCGTTACGTCAAGCACTGCATCGGGCGCGCCAAGCCGATGCTCACCGCTTACATCGCATTTCCGCTCGGGCACGCCGTGGGCCAGGCGATGTTGAGCGGCGGCGCGCTGCGCTATCGCATGTACACGCCGGCCGGGTTCTCGGCGACTGAAGTGGGCGCCACGGTGCTGCTCGCGAACATGCCGTACGGGCTTTGCGTCGGACTGCTGCTCGACATCTCGCTCGTGTCCGCGGCGGAGATGCTCGAGCCGATGTTCCGCATCTCGAGCGAGTGGCTGCGCGTACTGGGCATTATTGGTCTGTGCAAGGATGCCGGATACGTCCTGCTGATCCTGTTGCGCAGGAAGCCGGTCAAGCTCGGTGGCTGGTCGGTCAACCTGCCCACGCCCGCGATGACGGCGTTGCAACTCCTTGTCGGACTCGCCGACGTCTTCCTCGTGTCCACGGTGCTGTACCTGCTGCTCCCCGAGTCGGTGGGGCTCACCTATCTTGCATTCCTCGGCGCCTATCTCGCGAGCATACTCGCTGGTGTGTTGAGCCACGTCCCGGCGGGTCTCGGCGTGCTCGAGTCGATGCTGCTGCTGCTGCTGCCCGACGTTCCGCCCGAGCAGTTGCTCGCGGCCGTGCTGATGTACCGAGTGATTTACGAGATCATTCCGGTGCTGCTCGCGCTGGCGCTCTGGGGCATTTTCGAAGGCTTTTCGCGCGACGGTGTGCTGTTGCGCGTGTTCGGCCGTCAGGGGCGGGCCATGCGCGCCGAGAGTCCAACCATCGACAGCAGCGAGTGAGCGAGACTGCGGCCGCTCTCGAATGCAGCTTCGACGCGCGGCGCGATGCACCAGTCGCCGCAGGCACCTGCACTCATTTCTTCATCGAACAGGCACGACAGGCCGAGCGGCTGCTCCACCAGCGCATGACGCCAGCGATGCGCGTCCTGATGCACGGGCGTGGGCAGCTTGCAACCAAGGCTGTCCTCGAACGCCTGCAGCAACAGGCGCGCCGCTTCGGCCGCATCGACTTCGATGTGCTCGCGCGACCATCCGGATGAGGCGTGCAATACCCAGCACTGCGGTGTGTGCGGACGGTCCGGCTTGGTCGAGTTGCACGCCGCCCAGACGATCGGTCCTTTGGTCCAGCGCCGCGCATCGGCGCCTACGTCGATTGGCGGATCGAAAGCGAACATGCCCGTCCAGCACGGCGCCATCCGCACGTCGGCGATGTGCCTGAACGAGCGGCCATGCGGCACCAGAAGTGAATGTGCCTGAGGTGCCGGCACTGCGACCGCCACGGCGCGAAAGGTCACGTTCTGCCGGCCAAAGTCTGTCTGCAGTTGCCAGCCGCGCTGGCTCGGGATCAGTTCGTGGACGGCGATGCCGCCATGGATCTCGATGTTGCGCGCGAGCGGCCGCACCAGCGCGCTCATGCCCGGCTGGCCGACCCACCAGTCTTCGATCGGTGCGGGCCACGCGCGGTAGTCTTCCATGATGCGCGGACGCCAGGCATCGAGCTTTCTGGCCCGCAACGCGGTCTCCGCGTAACGACTGAACGGGTGGCTGCGTGTCGTGATGTACTGCGCGCCGTGATCGAACGCGAGTGGCCCGATTCGACGCGTGGCGAGTCGTCCACCCAGGCCGCGTGAGCGCTCGAACACCGTGACCTTGGCATCCGCCCGCGCGAGTTCGTGGGCGCAGGCCAGCCCTGCCATGCCGGCACCGATCACCGCAAACCGCACGTCATCCATCGTTGGGGTCTCCTGTCGCGTCACGACCCGGGACTGCGCCGACACTGCACGATCCGACCGGCCGAGGATGGTGCCCGCAGGGGGGCGGGTCAAGGCTGATGGTTGCGGGGGTGAGGCAAGCCTACAATTCGCACGCGACCTTCCGGCCGCAGATAACACCAAAGGCAGGCCTGCCATGAGCCGCACTGCAGCCGCGATGCTTCGCGAAGCACTCGAGAACGTAGGCGTGAAATACACGTTCGGCATCCCCGGCGTCCACAACACCGAGATCTACGACGAGCTCGCGAAGTCGAGTTCGATCACCCCGGTGCTGGTGACTCACGAAGGGGCGGGTGCGTTCATGGCTGACGCCGTGAGCCGCAGCGGGACGAGCCTGGGCACGCTCGTCATCGTGCCGGCGGCGGGCGTTACGCACGCGGCGAGTGGAATCGGCGAGGCCTTTCTCGATGGCATTCCGATGCTCGTGATTGCGGGAGGCGTGCGGCGCGACACGGGTCGCAAGTACCAGCTGCACGACATGGACCAGCACGCGCTGCTGAAGCCCATCACCAAGGGCACCTGGCTGGTCGAGAGGCACGCTGACGTGATTGCCACGATCTACGAAGCGGTGCGCGTCGCCACCAGTGGCGAACCCGGACCGGTGTTCGTCGAGATTCCCGTGCACCTGCAATTGCTTACGGGTGACGAAGGCCCCGCCGTTGCCGCGCCGGTGAAACAGACCGGTCCGGTCCGCTGCACGCTGGAGCACGTTGCGGCTGCCGCGGAATTGCTGCGTAACGCCAGGTCACCGACGCTCTTTGTGGGCTGGGGTGCGGTCGACGCCACGCCCGAGGTCGCGTTGCTGGCGGAGAGACTCGGCGCGCCGGTTTCGACCACGCTGCAGGGTGTGAGCGCGTTTCCAGCGAACCATCCGCTGCACGCCGGCTTCTGCCTCGGTCGCGCTGCCGTGCCCGCGGTCGAAAAAGCCTTCGCCGGAACCGACTGCATGCTGGCCGTGGGCACCCGCTTCGCTGAAATCGCAACGGGCAGCTATGGCTGGACGCCGCCGGCCAGCCTGATCCACGTCGACATCAATCCCGCAGTGTTCAGCGCCAACTACCCCGCCGCCGTTGCGCTCGAAGGCGATGCGAAGGCCGTGCTGAAACTGTTGCTGCAGGCCCTGGGTGAGACACCCGTTGCCGCTGCTCCCGCGCGCCGCGCGCAGGTCGAGGTCACGATCCGCGAACAGAAGGCGGCGTATCTCGAGGAATGGCTGCGCCACGACACGCAAGGCCGCGTGAGTCCCGCGCGGTTCTTTGCCAGCCTGCGCCGGCAGTTGCCTGACGACGCCACCGTCGTGCTCGACGACGGCAATCACACATTCCTGGCCGCCGAACTGCTGCCGATCCATCGTTCGCGCGGGTTGATCTCGCCGACCGACTTCAACTGCATGGGTTACTGCGTGCCGGCGACCATTGGCGCCAAGCTCGCGCGACCGGACTCGCCCGTGGTCGGCATCGTCGGCGACGGCGCCTTCCGCATGACCGCGATGGAGTTGGCGACCGCGACCGCGCAGGAACTCGGCCTCGTCGTGTTCGTATTCAACGACGGCGAGCTGGCGCAGATCGCACAGGCGCAGGAGATTCCCTATAACCGCAAGACCTGCACCGTGCTCGGTCCGCTCGACATCGCCGGCGTCGCCCAGGCGACGGGTGCGAAATTCCTGCGTATCGGCAGCGACGGCGACATCGACGCAGTGATTTGCGATGCGCTGGCCTGCGCCAGTCGTGAACGCAAGCCGGTGTTGGTCGACGTGGTCGTGGATTACTCGAAGCACACCCGCTTTACGCAAGGCATCGTCAAGACCAACCTCGAGCGCTTCGATTTCGCAACGAAGGCGCGACTCGTCGGTCGCGCCTTGTGGCGGCGGCTCAGCGGCTGATCGCTCCTGCAGCCGGAGTCAGTCGATGAGGTCGCCCGGGGTCGGCGGCAGCCGCGGCATCTGCTGGGTCGGGAACGGTCCCGAGAGGGTCTCCAGGAACGCCACGATGTCGGCCACCTGCGCGTCGTCGAGCGTGCGGTTCAGCTGTGTGCTCGCCATGATGCGGACTGTCTCGCCGATCGTGTGGACCTGGCCGTTATGGAAGTACGGAGCCGTGTACTCCAGGTTGCGCAGGCCGGGGACCCGCCAGATGTTCTTGTCCGCGTCGCTCTTCGTCGCGCTCGCGCGTCCGGTGTCGCTCAGGAAATCGTACTTCGCGACGTACGGGCTGTCCGGAAACGTCGGGAACTTCATGAAGAAGCCCGTGCCTGCCGGCAGCGGCGGGCCGCTGAACGTCGCGCCCTGGTGACAGCTGGTGCACCCGACGTCCGCGAACGTGTTGAGGCCCCGGACCTGCTGCTCCGTGAGCGCCTTCGCGTCCCCCTTGGCGTACTTGTCGTACGCGCTGTTCGGCGTGATCAGCGTGCGCTCGTAGGCGGCGATGGCCTTGGCCACGTTGTCCATGGTGACCACGTCACCCGTGCCGAACGCCTTTTCAAAAAAGGCCTTGTAGCCGGGAATGTTGCGCACGCGGCCGATGACCGCGTCGAGGTTGGGCATCCCCATTTCGATCGCATTCGCCGGCGGCCCCTTAGCCTGGTCCTCGAGCGTCGCCGCGCGGCCGTCCCAGAACTGGCTGGACAGGAAGGCCGCGTTCCAGACCGTGGGCGCATTGCGGCCGCCGACATGGCCATGCACGCCGATGGACGTCGGCCGGTGGTCGTCACCACCCTCCATGACGTTGTGGCACGAGAAGCAAGACACGTTGCCACTCGATGACAGCCGCGGGTCGAAGTACAGCATCTTGCCGAGTTCGACCTTGTCGGCAGTCGTCGGATTGTCCGCGGGCGCGGGGGCTACGTCTGGCAGGGCCTGCCAGGGGCCGCTTGCTGCGGCTGCAGGCGTCACGGCGAAAGGTGTCGAAGCCAGAACGATAGCGGTGATCGCAACGAGGCGCATGGCATTTCTCTCAGCGAACGGACAGGATGCCGATACGCTAATGCAACTACGGTCGCCGCATAAGTCGGAAAAATACCGAACTCCGCCCCGCCCTCCGATCGTCGATCAAAGCGCGATCGGCAGGATCGTCGTTTCCTTGATCACGGTGACCGTCACCGACGAATTGATCGACTGCACGTAGGGCAGCTTCGACAGGTGATCGAGGTAGAAGGCTTCGTAGGCTTTGATGTCGCGGGTCACAACCCGCAGCATGAAGTCCCACTCGCCCATCGTGGTGTAGCAGTCGAGCACTTCGGGCCGCTCGCGGATCGCTTCCGAAAACGCGGCGATGGCATCGCGGCCCTGCGTCGAGAGCTTGACGTGGGCAAAGATAGTGACGTCGAGCCCGAGCGCGGCGCGGTCCAGCAACGCCACGCGTCCCTTGATGACGCCTGCCTGCTCGAGGCTCTGAATGCGACGCCAACAGGTCGTGGTGGACAGCCCCGTCCGCGAGGCAACTTCAGCGACCGAGAGGGCGCCTTCGCGTTGCACCAGGTCCAGAATCCGCCGATCGACTTTGTCCAGACGAGAGGGTAATGCCTCTTCCATTAAGGTGGGCTCCATGAAATATTCATTTCGCATTGCTGCACTGCAATGCAACAATTTCCGCACCCCGGCGTAACGGTCAGTAATCTACCGCGACAACTGTTCCAACGCATCTGTAATAAGCGAGGAAGCGATGGCCCGCCGCTCACGCCTGCACATTCCGCAACACCATTCACGTCCGGGCGAAGAACCGGATTTCAGCTACCTGGAAACGTCGCCGGCCGGTGCCGTGCCACGCCCCGACGTGAATGCCCGGGTCCGCGACATCGGCAGCCTGTCGATCGACCTCGTGCGTGTGCTCGACGACAACCACGTCGCGGTCGGGCAATGGAACCCGCACCTCGAGGTGGCGGACCTGCAGATCGGCCTGCGCCACATGCTGCTCACGCGCATCTTCGACGAACGCATGCAGCGCGCGCAGCGGCAGGGCAAGACGTCGTTCTACATGCGCTGCCTCGGCGAGGAGGCGGTGTCGGTTGCGCAGGGCATGGCACTGCGGCCGAAGGACATGCTGTTCCCGGCCTATCGCAACCAGGGTCTCTACGTGGTCCGAGGGCGACCGTTGGTCGACCTGATGTGCCAGCTGCTCTCGAATACGCGCGACATGTGCAAGGGCCGGCAGCTGCCGGTGATGTACCACTGGGCCGAAGGCCGCATCTTCTCGATCTCCGGCAACCTGACGACGCAGTTCCCGCAGGCCGTGGGCTGGGCGATGGCCGCGGCGATCAAGGGCGAGGACGACATTGCGGTGTCATGGATCGGCGAAGGTTCGAGCGCCGAAGCCGACTTCCACCACGCGATGCTGTTCGCCTCCGTCTACATGGCGCCGGTGATCCTCAACATCGTCAACAACCAGTGGGCGATCTCGACGTTCCAGGGTTTCGCGGGCGGCGAACAGCGTTCATTCGCGGCGCGCGGCCCGGGCTATGGCATGGCCGGCATCCGTGTCGACGGCAACGACTTCCTGGCCGTTTATGCCGTGACGCAATGGGCAGCGGAGCGCGCGCGCACCGGCGCAGGCCCGACGTTGATCGAGCACGTCACCTATCGCGGGGCGGCACACTCCACGAGCGATGATCCTGCGCGTTACCGACCCAAGGACGATTACGAGAAATGGCCGCTCGGCGACCCGGTGCTGCGACTCAAGAATCACCTGATCGCGCTCGGCGAATGGTCCGAGGAACGTCACCGGGCGCTGGCACAGGAGCTGGAAGTGCACGTGACCGAAAGCTGGAAGGAAGCCGTGCAGTACGGAACGCTCACGGACGGGCCGCGCCTCAATCGCGACCTCATGTTCCAGGACGTGTTCAAGGAAATGCCGGAGCAGCTGCGCAAGCAGCGCGAGCAGCTGCGGACGGAGCAGGGGGTATAACGCATGGCGCAAATGAACATGATCCAGGCGCTCAACTCCGCCATGGACATCATGCTGGCGCGTGACCCGAACGTGGTCATGCTGGGCGAGGACATCGGTTACTTCGGCGGCGTGTTCCGCGTCACCGACGGGCTGCAGCGCAAGTACGGCGAGCACCGCGTGCTCGACACCCCGATCGCCGAAGGTGCGATCGTCGGCGCCGCCATCGGCATGGGTGTGAACGGACTGCGCCCGGTGGCGGAAGTGCAGTTCGCGGATTACATCTACCCCGCGTGTGACCAGATCTTCTCGGAGCTGGCGCGCCTGCGGTATCGCAGCGCCGGCGACTTCTGGGCGCCCGTCACGATCCGCACCCCCTGCGGCGGCGGCATTCGTGGCGGGCAGACGCACTCACAAAGCCCGGAAGGCATCTTTACCCACGTCTGCGGCATCAAGGTGGTCATGCCATCGACGCCGTACGATGCGAAGGGCCTGCTGATCGCGTCGATCGAGGACGACGACCCGGTCGTGTTCTTCGAGCCGAAGCGGCTCTACAACGGCCCGTTCGACGGCGATGCGAACAAGCCGGCCGTGCCGTGGAGCACGCATCCGAAGGGTGAAGTGCCCGACGGTTACTACACCGTGCCGATCGGCAAGGCCGAGATCGTGCGCAAGGGCAGCGCGGTCACGATGGTCGCGTACGGCACCATGATCTATGTGTGCGAGGCCGCAGCAAAGGCGCTCGGCATCGATGCGGAGATCATCGACGTGCGATCGATGGTGCCGCTCGACACCGACACGATCTGCACGTCGGTCAAGAAGACCGGCCGTTGCCTGATCGCGCACGAAGCGACGCGCTTCTCCGGTTTCGGCGCAGAGTTGTCGGCTACGATCCAGGAAGAGTGCTTCTGGGACCTCGAGGCGCCGATCGGCCGCGTCGCGGGCTGGGACACGCCCTATCCGCACGCGTTCGAATGGGAGTACTTTCCCGGTCCGCTGCGCGTGGCTGCGGCCCTGAAGGCCGTGATGGAGGCCGCATGACACGTTACGTCTTCAAGATGCCGGATCTCGGCGAAGGCACCGTCGAAGCCGAAGTCATCGCGTGGCACATCAAGGTCGGCGACGTGGTGCAGGAAGACCAGGTCATGGCCGAGGTCATGACCGACAAGGCGGCGATGGAAGTGCCGGCACCCGTCAGCGGTAAGGTCGTGACGATCAACGGGCAGCCGGGCGACATGGTGCGCGTTGGCTCGGAGCTGGTCGTGTTCGAGACCGCAGCAGCCGATGAAGATGACGTCGCTCCTGCTCCCTCTTCCGCGCCGCGCGCGACCTTGCCTGCGCAGGCGCAAGAGGTGAAGAAGCCAGAGCCCGCGCCCGCGCCGCGTGTGGCCTCTCCCGCGCAGGCGGAAGAGGCGAGGGGCGAAGCGGGAGACGTGGGTGGTCGCGTCAAGGCGTCGCCGGCCACGCGACGCAAGGCACGCGAGGCGGGTATCGACCTGCGGCAGGTCCCGGGCTCCGGTCCAAGTGGCCGCATCATGCCAAAGGACTTCGATGCCGTGATGAGCGGTGCCGCGCCCACCGGCAAGAACGGTGGCGCGGCAGCCGCGCCGTCGCTGCTGCGGCAGCGCACCGGTATCGAAGAGGTCAAGGTCATCGGCGTGCGTCGCGTCATCGCGCAGCGCATGACGGATGCGGCGCGCACGATCCCGCACTTCTCGTACGTCGAGGAAGTCGACGTCACGGAGCTCGAGTCGCTGCGCGCGTACCTGAACTCGAAGGCGCCGAAGGGAACACCGGCTCTCACGTACCTGCCGTTCCTCGCAGCTGCGCTCGCGCGCGTGCTCGAAGAATTTCCCCAGTGCAACGCGCATTACGACGCCGAGCGCAACGTGCTGATCCGTCACCGACCGGTGCACCTGGGCGTGGCGACGCAGACGTCCGACGGCCTCAAGGTGCCGGTCGTGCGCCATGCCGAAGCCCGCACGCTGTGGGACCTGTCGGACGAGATCCGCCGGGTTTCCGACGCGGCCAAGGGCGGCAAGGCCACGCGCGAGGAGTTGAGCGGCTCGACGATCACGATCACCAGCCTCGGCAGGATGGGCGGCATCGTCTCGACGCCGATCATCAACGCGCCCGAGATGGGCATCATTGGCGTCAACAAGGCGATCGACCGTCCGGTCGTCCTGCACGGGGCCATCGCCATCCGCCGCATCATGAATCTTTCATCATCGTTCGATCATCGCTTCGTGGATGGCTACGACGCCGCGGCCATGATCCTGGCGCTCAAGGACCTGCTCGAGCACCCGGCGACGATCTTCATCCCCGGTTAGACTGACGCACTCACAGCGCCGACCCGTCCCGAGAACAACGCAATGACCACGACTCCCCCAGCGCGTCCTGCCTTCGGCACCGTCCTCGCCGACCAGATGAGCATCGCCAACTACGCCAAAGGTGCGTGGGGTGCGGACAAGCTCGTGCCGGTCGCGCCGATCCCGATGCACCCGTCCGCGCACGTGCTGCACTACGCCAGCACCTGCTTCGAAGGCTTCAAGGCCTATCGCTACGCGGACGACAGCATCCACGTCTTCCGCATGGACCGGCACGTGGCGCGCCTGCGCCAGAGCGCGAAGCTGCTGATGCTGCCGGTGCCGGACGCCGCGCAGCTCGAGCGCATGATCCTGCAGACGATCGATCGCAACCGTGCGCAGGTGCCGGAACCCCCGGGCGCGCTGTACATGCGGCCGGTGTTGTTCGGCACGATGCCGAACATCGGTGCCGCGTCGCAGCCGTCGAACGAGGCGACGCTGATCGTGCTGGCGAGTCCGGTGTGGGATTACTTCGCGGGCGGCATGAAGCCCCTGCGCATCTATGTCGAGGACCAGAAGCACCGCACCGCGGAGCACCTCGGCATGGTGAAGACCGGCGGCAATTACGCCGCGGCCATGGGCCCGACCCTCGCCGCCAAGGAAAAGTACAGGATCGACCAGGTACTGTTCTGCCCGGAAAGCTCCGTGCAGGAAACCGGCGCCGCAAACTTCCTGTTGATCCGCGAAGGGCACATCCTGACGCGCAGCCTCGATTCGTCCTTCCTGCACGGCGTCACGC
>JBAVIQ010000637.1:0-4246 GCA_049687035.1 Steroidobacteraceae bacterium | reverse complement strand
CTGCGCACAGCGGGCAGCTGGCCCGTGCACGACGTCGAGGCCGCGCTGGTCTATGCGTGCAGCTCGCGGCAGGTCACAGATACCTGGGTGGCGGGCCGCCGTGTCTTTGCCGAGAGCTCGCTGCGTTACATCGACGAAGAATCCGTGCTCGAACGGGCCGAAGCGTGGCGTGCCCGCATCGATGCCGTGCATGGCGGGAGTAATGACTGATGTCGGCAACCCCAGGACACGCAAACGAACATCGCAACGTCGACCCCGCGGAAATCGCCCGCTTCGAGGCGGCCGCCAGCCGCTGGTGGGATCCGCAGGGCGAAATGCGTCCGCTGCACGACCTGAACCCGGTGCGCCTGCAGTACGTCGAGCGCGCGGGAAGCCTGGCCGGGCTCAAGGTGCTCGACGTGGGCTGCGGCGGCGGCCTTCTGGCCGAAGCGATGGCGCGCAAAGGCGCGCTGGTCACGGGTCTCGACCTCGCCGACGACCTGCTGCAGGTGGCAAGACTGCATGCGCTCGAGGCCGGCATCGAGGTGAACTACGCGCTCGAAGCGGCCGAGTCGCATGCCGCAACTCATGCCGGGGAATACGACATCGTCACGTGCATGGAAATGCTCGAGCACGTGCCCGATCCCACGTCGGTCGTCGCTGCGCTCGGACACTTGGTGAAACCGGAGGGCCACGTGTTCGTCTCGACGCTGAACCGGACGCTGAAGGCCTACGCGCTGGCGATCGTGGGCGCCGAGTACGTGTTGCGGTTGCTGCCGGCCGGCACGCACACCTACGACAAGTTCATCCGCCCGTCCGAACTCAAACAGTGGTCGCGTGCAGCCGGACTCACCGTGATCGACATTGCCGGCCTCGATTACGATCCGTTCACGCGCCAGGCACGGCTGACCATGGACGCGAGCGTCAATTACCTCATGCACCTGCGGCTCGAACGGCAGATCGCGGCGGCATGACCCGCGCCCACGCCATTCTGTTCGATCTCGACGGCACGCTGCTCGACACGGCGCCGGACATGATCGGCGCGCTCAACCTGCTGCGGCAGGAGGAACGCCTCGAGCCACTGCCGTTCACCGCGGTGCGCTCGTCCGTGTCGCACGGCGCGGTGCGCCTGATCACGGTGGGTTTCCCATCGGCACAGGCCGACGAGTTCGAACGGCTGCGCAAGCGGTTCCTCACGATCTACTCCGAGAACCTCGCTGCAGGCACCCGACTGTTCGCGGGCCTCGAGCAGGTGCTCGCAGCCTTTGAGGCCGAGGGCCTGCCCTGGGGCATCGTGACGAACAAGCCGGGCTGGCTCACCGGCCCGCTGCTGGAACAGCTCGGCCTGGCCGCGCGCGCCTGTTGCGTGGTCAGCGGTGACACGGTCAACGAACGCAAGCCCCATCCCCTGCCCCTGCTGCACGCTGCAGCGGTGACCGGCGTGTCGCCGGATCATTGCGTGTACGTCGGCGACGCCGAACGTGACATCGTTGCGGGACGCGCCGCGGGGATGCAGACGGTGGTCGCTGCCTACGGTTATCTCGCGGAGCACGATCATCCGGAGACCTGGAACGCCGACGGCATCATCGAGCGGCCCGAAGAAGTGCTGGACTGGCTCACACTCCGGCACCTCGATGCAATGGCCGCTTCATGATTGAACTCACTCCCCAATCCTTCGTGTTCGCAGCGCTCGGACTCGCGTTCGGCCTGCTCATCGGCTGGCTCGTTGCGCGTCGACGCACCCATGCGGCCGAAGTCCGCCTGGCAACGGCCGAGGCGTCGCTCAGGTCGGCGTCCGACGTCGCGGCAGAACGCGACCAGGCGCTGGACATGGCATTGCAGCGATTGCGCAGTGGCTTCGACTCGGTGGCCGGCCAGGCGCTGCGCGGCAACAACGAAGTGTTCCTGCAACTCGCGCGCCAGACCCTCGGCCAGCAGCAGGAAGTCGCGCTGCGCAATCTCACGGAACGCGAGAAGGCCGTCGAATCCCTGCTTGCACCCGTGCGCGAGGCGTTGCAGAAGACCCACGAACAGATCGCCCGCATCGAGAAGGAACGCTCGGAGAGCTTCGGCGCCCTGCGCAGTTCGCTCGAGAGCGTCGCGCTCGGCCAGGTCACTTTGCAGCGCGAGACCCGCAACCTGGTCACGGCGCTGCGCCGGCCCGAGGTGCGCGGCCAATGGGGTGAAATGACGCTGCGTCGACTGGCCGAACTGGCCGGCATGGTCGAGCGCTGCGATTTCTTCGAGCAGGTGCACGTGCCGGGCGAGGATGGGGCGCTGCGCCCGGACATGATCGTGAACATGCCCGACGGCCGCCAGATCGTGGTCGACGTCAAGACACCGCTCGATGCTTACCTCACGGCCGCGGAGGCCACGACCGACGAGGACCGCGACCTTGCGTTGCGCCGCCATGCGCTGGCCGTGCAGGAACGCGTGCGGCAACTGTCACAGAAAGCCTACTGGTCGCAGTTCGAGCAGAGCCCCGACTTCGTCGTGCTGTTCATCCCGGGCGACCAGTTCCTGAGCGCGGCCGTGGCCGAGGTGCCCTCGCTGCTTGAAGACGCGATCAGGCAGCACGTGATCATCGCGACGCCGACGAGCTTCGTGGCGCTGCTGAAAGCGGTCGCCTATGGCTGGCGCCAAAACGCACTCGCGGAGAACGCGCAGCGCATCCAGGAACTCGGCGAGGACATGTACAAGCGGCTCGCGACGTTCACCACGCACATTTCAAGAGTGGGGCGGACGCTCGGGCAGAGCGTGGAGGCATACAACGCGGCGGTCGGTTCCCTCGAGCGCCAGGTGCTGCCCGGCGCGCGGAAATTCACCGAACTCGGCTTGCGCCCGGCGAAGGAGATCGAGGAACTCGCGCCGATCGAAAAACTTGCGCGCGAAGTCATTGCCGATGCGCCAGCAGAATCCGCCCCGGTGGAAGTCGCTGAACAGGCCATTGAGTCGATCCCTGCTCCCGACCAGGACGAGACGACCGAGCGATGACGGACGATCCGTTGCAACGCGGCACCCCACCGGGTTCGCTGCGGTATTTCGCCGTGCTGTACGCCCCTGAGCCAGCGCGACCACTGCTCGGTGCGCTCTATGCCTTCGAAGCGGAGATCCGCGATACGGTCCGTGCGACGAGTCACGACGTCTCCCACACGCGGCTCCAGTGGTGGCGCGGCGAGGTCGATCGACTGCTGGCTGGACGGCCTCAACATCCAGTGACACGAGGTCTGCTGCCATTGCGCGAAGCCGGAAGCGATGTCTCACTGCTGCATGAAGTGCTGGTGGCGGCAGACATCGACATGGCGCGCATTGCCCTCAACGATGCCGACGAGGTGGCCGCGCTCGCGTTTCGTTCGAGCGGCTCCGTACAGTCACTGGCGGCCGCGGCATCGCGCTGGCCCCGTGCCGTTACCACCGCCGAAATCGATTTCGCTCGCAGGCTGGGTGATGCCATCGCCGGGGTCGAATCGTTGCGGGACCTGCGCACGGAGGTCGCTGCCGGCCGCGTTCGTCTGCCGTTGGACCAACTCGAGCAGGCCGGCGTCGATCCCGCGCGTCTGCTCGACGACCCGGCTCCGGCCGGACTCGCAGGCGTGCTCCGGCATGAGAAGCAGCGCTTGCAGCGTCAGCTCGCCTCGCTGGAGTCGCGATTGAACCGCGACGAGCGGACCGCCCAACGCCAGGGCCTGGTGCTGGCCACGCTGCACTCTCGATTGCTCGACCGGATCGACACCACTCGAGGCGCAACGCGCACCCGCGCTGAAGTGTCGCCCTGGTCGAAGCTCTGGACCGCGTGGCGCACGGCCGTTCGTCATGCCTGACCGCCAACGACCGTCGGCAAGTTTGCGCCGCACCACCGATCGCTCATCTCGCAACATTCATGACTCGCCCCGGAGCGCCGATGCCCGCCCCCACCTCCGCTGAACTTCGCCAATACGCGCCGGCCGAAGGCCTGCTTGCCGACCGGGTCATCCTGGTCACCGGTGCGAGTGGCAGCATCGGCGGCGCACTGGCGCAGGCCTGTGCGCGACTGGGCGCGCGGGTGATCCTGAGCGGTCGCACGGTCAAGAAACTGGAGCGTGTCTACGACTCGATCGTCGCGCAAGGCGGTCCGCGGCCGTCCATCGCACCGCTCGACTTCGAAAAGGCCGACGCCGCGGCATACGACTTGCTCGCCGAAGCCATTGGCGGTGAGTTCGGCCGGCTCGACGGCCTCGCCCACGTGGGCGCCATTCTCGGCGACCGTTCGCCGATCGCGCATTACGAC
>JBAVIQ010000636.1:0-2970 GCA_049687035.1 Steroidobacteraceae bacterium | reverse complement strand
CAGCGCGTGCGCCGGTTGACCCGCCTGGCGCGAGTTGTCGGCGGGCGTCCCCGCCCCCGCAGCCAGACCGGGATCGACGTGCGCGCCATCCGCGCCGCGACTGGCCTGAGCCAGTCGAAGTTCGCAGAACTTCTCTCGATCGAAGTGTCGACGCTGCGGAACTGGGAACAGGGGCGGCGCGACCCCACCGGTCCCGCCCGAGCATTGCTGCGCGCCATCCGCAACGATCCGGTCGCGGTCATCCGCGCTCTCACCGACTGAACCAGGACACACCATGAGCACGATCAACCGGACGACCGTCACGGACCTGAGGGCCGCCGCACGTCTCGCTGTCGACGCCACGCTCGGCATCACCACGCTCGTGGAGAAGATGCACCACACCATCCAGCTCGTGCACCCACCGCTCGGTGCGTCGCGGGCGGAATCGACGCGCGGCCTGACCGGCCTCATCTACAGGACCATTCGCGGCACTACACGCGTCATCGGCAAGGGGCTCGACGCCGGCCTCGCGCCTGTGGCGGCCTTCCTGCCCGAAGGTGAATCCACGGCGAGCAGGAACGCGTGGGTATCGGCGATCAACGGCGTCTACGGCGACCACCTCGAGCGCACGGCGAATCCACTCGCAATCGAGATGAGTTTCGTGCACGAGGGCGACTTCGTGGACCCCGAACGACCCGGCGACGTCGTCCAGAACGCGTCCGGCAAGGTACTGCTCGCGATTCACGGCCTGTGCCTGAACGAACAGCACTGGGTACGTGACGGGCATCACCGGATCGCGAATGTGGCGACGGCAACCGGCCACACGATCGTCCATGTTCGTTACAACAGCGGTCGCTCGATCGATACCAACGGACGCAGCCTCGCGGTAATGCTGGAGGCGTTGCTCGGACGCTGGCCAGTCCCCGTGACGCAGCTCGTGATCGTGGGCCACAGCATGGGCGGCCTGGTGGCGAGAAGCGCCATGCATCATGGTACTGCCGCAGGGCATTCGTGGCGGGACCTGCTGCGCAAGCTGTTCTCGCTGGGGACGCCGCACCATGGGGCGCCACTCGAACGCGGCGGCAACCGTCTCGATTACGTCATGGAATTGAGTCCGTACGTGGCCCCGTTCACGAGCCTGGGCAAGGCCCGCAGCGCAGGGATCACGGACCTGCGCTACGGCTGCATCACGGATGTCGAGCAGGAGTTCGTCCCGTTGCCGGACGACGTCGAGTGCTATGCGCTGGCCGCAACACTCGGCAAGCGCCGCAGCCTGCTCGCCGAAAGACTGGTCGGCGACGGTCTCGTTCCGCTCGACAGTGCCCTCGGCAAGCACGCCGATCGCTCGCGGACACTGGCGCTGCCGAAGGAGCGGCAGTGGATCGGGTACGAGATGGGACACCTCGAGTTGCTGGGCCGCCCCGAAGTCTATTCGCAGCTGGAGAAATGGCTGCAATGACGCCGGGCGTGCCCTTCGAGTAGAAGGGGCTGCACCGAAGCACAGCCCCTCCTTCTCACGTCAGACGACGCAGGCGCGTAGGTCGCGCCCGATCAGCTGCCGATGATACCGCCGTCATTCCTGGTGATGACGACGACCGACGAGCGCGGCCGGCCGCTCGGCAACGTCGTGACCCCGTCCGACTCGAGGCCGAATTGCGCCTGCGGCCACTTGGAGTACTGCGTCGGATTGGCAGCCAGCGAGTCCTCACCCGGATGCTGGATGCCGATGAACATCGTCCTGCCGTCCGGCGTCATTGTCACGCCCGTGACTTCGCACTTGTTCGGGCCGGTGAGGAAGCGACGCATCTCACCGGTGTTCGGATCGGCACAGGCCATGCAGTTGGAGCCGATGTTGACCCAATCGCCCGAGCCGTCGCCGACCTGGTCCGTCTGCACCCACAGGCGCCCGAAGTCGTCGAACCATAGGCCGTCCGGCGCACCGAAGTCGGCGCTGCCGTTCGGCGTATCGACGATGTTGCCTTTGTAGTCGTTGGTCGGTTTGGCGATCTTCGTCGTGGCAGTGTCGCCGGCCTGGACAAAGATATTCCAGGTAAACGTCGTTGCCGTGACCGACTTGCCGGCTTCGCGCCAGCGGATGATGTGCCCATAGACATTGTCTTCGCGCGGATTGGCGGTGTCCACAGGCGGGCGCGACGTCCCAGCCGTGGTGCTGCCGTCGGTCGCATTGGCTGCTGGGTTACTCGCCGTTGGCGTCGTGCCGCGGCGGTTGTTGTTGGTGAGCGTGCAGTACACCTCGACCTCGCTGAACCCGCCGATGCGCGGACGCGCGCCGGTCCATTCTGGACGGTCCATCATCGTCGCGCCGACTGCATCGCCGGCCATGCGCGTCTTGATCAGGATCTTCGCCAGCACCTCGGAGTCGTCGGTACCTTTGAAGTTCAGGTTGTCGCGCAGCGCAACACCATCCACACCGATCGTGCCCGGCAGCAGCGGAATCCACTTGCCGGTCAGGTCGGAACTGAACTTCGCCACGTAGAGCGTGCCCTGGTCGAGCAGGTTCCTGTTGGCGTTGTTGTTCTTCGTGTTGAGCGGACGCTTGCAGACGAACTTGTAGATGTACTCGTTGCGCTCGTCATCGCCCATGTAGAAGGCGACGCGGTTGTCCCTGTCGACGACGTACTGCGCGCTTTCGTGCTTGAAGCGGCCGAGCGCAGTGCGCTTCACCGGCTTGGACCTCGGGTCGTACGGGTCGATCTCGACCACCCAGCCGAAGTGGTTAGGCTCGTTCGGGTTCGCGGTCATGTCCCAGCGTGGATCAGTCGTGTGCCAGCGATAGCCGAAGCCGCCCGCGACGAGTCCGTAGCGGTTGTACATCTTGCCCGCTTCGCTCGCGGTGGCGCTGGGCAACGCAGTCGTGGAGCCAAAATTGCCGTTGAAGTTTTCTTCGCATGTGAGGTAGGTGCCCCAGGGCGTAATGCCGTGGGCACAGTTGTTCACCGTGCCATAGCCGCTGTAGCCGTCGGTCTTGTT
>JBAVIQ010000635.1:0-2464 GCA_049687035.1 Steroidobacteraceae bacterium | reverse complement strand
CGCTCACCCCAGGCGTCGACCACGTACACGGCACCATCATCAGCGACCGCAATGTCGTGCGCGAGCCGGAACTGCCCGTCGTAATTGCCAAAACGGCCGAAGCGCATGATCAGTTTCCCGTCGGCATCGACGACGGCGACGCCGGCACGGTCCGGGGGCGTTTTCGGTTGGTCGCCACCGTCGGCGATGAAGGCCCGGTTGCCCACGCCGGGTGCGACTGCATAGGGCCGCCCGAGCTGGGCGCCCTGCCATTGATCGAGGAACTTGCCGGACGTATCGAACACCTGGACCCGCGCATTGCTGCGATCGGCGACCAGCACCCGACCGCGCTGATCGATCGCGATGCCGTGAGGCAGGTCGAACTCACCGGGTCCGGTTCCCTTGGTGCCCCATGTCTTCAGCAGCTTCCCGTCGGCTGTGAAGTGCAGGACTCGCGAGTTGCCATAGCCATCGCTGACGAAGAACGTTCCATCCGTGGCGACCGCGACGTCGGTCGGCTGGTTGAAATGCCGCGCATCGTCACCTGGTACTCGTGCTTCACCGAGGACCAGCAATTGACGGCCGTCGGGCCCGAACTTGAAAACCTGATGCCGTCCGACATCGGTGAGCCACACGTTGTCATCGTGATCGATGGTCAGCCCGTGCGGCATGATGAACGTGCTGGCTCCCCACGATGTCAGTAGTCGGCCCGTTTGCCCATCGAAAACCCATACGGTCGGACGGCCTATCGGCTCGATCGGGAACGGCTCAGACCACTCGCGGCCAGCGCGGTGAAACACCCAGACGTTGCCCTTCGAGTCAACGTCGACTCCTGTCGCCTGCCCGAGTATTTCGCCCGGCGGCAGCTCCGGCCAGCCGTGCACGACTTCGTAGCGCTCCACAGGGTGTGCAGGCTGAGCCTCCGCAGTGGCAGCCAATAGCGTTGCCATTAGCGCGGCGGCGGCAGGAACAATCGACCACTTGTTGTGCATTCTCGGGAGTGTACCTGCGCCGGCACGGACCGAGGCACCGCGCAGACGCCGCCAGGCCTCGGCGTTTTGCAGTCACGCTAAGTAGAACTGGAACTGCCACACCGCTGCGGCGCAGCGTAAAAAGGAAGTGCGCCCCGTGGCTTCACCGGCTGGCGGTCGACGACACGGGGACCGAGTGGGAAAAGACCGCAGGTTCGCCACCTGTTGGCGGTCCCCCGCTCAGCCCCACGCTCAATGTCGCGTGGGAGCCTTGGTCTGCCGATGCTTTGCGACGCTGTCGCCAGCCGTCACGCGGCTTGCATTGATCGACAGGTCGCCGCTCGAAGTCAGCGCGAACGGTTCGTCAGGCCGCCCGTCGAAACTTCAGTTCCACCCGAACTCCCAGCACCCCCAACAGGCGGAGCAAGAGGTCAGTCGATACGCCTTCGAGATTGCCATTCAGGATTGCGGTCACCCGAGGGCGCGATGTCTGGGCAAGCCTGGCCAGCGCGGCATGAGTCAGGCCAACGCGCTTGAGCTCCCTGCCGATCTCCTCCACCAGCTCAAACTGAACGCGCAGCGCGGAGTGCTCGGCGTTCGACAGCCCGAGAACAGCTGACAGATCTCGCGCGCTGCGTGCGATCACCTTACGTACCGCCATCCAGCATCTCCTTCGGTCGTCGGCGCGCCCGAATGAAACATGACTGGACGTCCGGCCTGCATTGTCCCAGATCCGGTACATCGCTGAAAGTGGATCGACAGCGCCCGTCCCCGCCACGTCACGACAACACCCGCTCAAGGTCGCGCGCGCCGTGCACCACGCGCACCAGTTCCACGCCGTCCGTGATTGGCCGATAGACGATGACGTAGTCCCTCACTGGAAAGCTCCGGATCCCAGGGCCGAATTCACGACGAGCTTTCCCGACCAGTGGTTGCGTTGCCAGAATCTGCGTGGCGGCGTCGAGATCGTCCATTAGGCGCTCGGCAGCGGAGACATTGTTTGCAGCAAGACCCACCCAGATCTCGAGCAAATCGTCTTCCGCCGCGGGGGAATGGACGATCCGTGCCATCAACCCCCGCCAGACTTGCCTCTGCGCCGCGCCAGCTCAGCGCGACCGCGAGCTTCGATCTCTTCAAAAACTTCCTGGGTTAGCTCACGCCCCTGGCCGGCATCCAATTGATCGATGCCCTTCTGCACGTCTGCCTTGAGTTGCTCGAACCGGACCGCCTGCTCCCGTTCGTGATCCTCGAGCAGCCTCAAGGCCGCGCGGATCACCTCGCTGGCCGACGAGTACCGGCCCGACCGCACGTGTTCCTGCACCATTTCTTCAAGCCTTGGGGTAAGCGAAACGTTCATAGCCATGGCGACCACCTGTGCATCGAGTGATGGCAAATTATGCCATTCTTTGCCATCTCACAGCCGACCTGGCGAACGCCATGCTGCCTAGCGCTCGCCGCGCGATCCAACCGGATTCCTTCCCGGAACCGGCAGAAATGAAAGCTCATCCCACGAG
>JBAVIQ010000634.1:0-2511 GCA_049687035.1 Steroidobacteraceae bacterium | reverse complement strand
GTCGCCAGGCGATAGAGCAGCGTCAGCACCGTGCCCGGTGAGCGCGGACCGAAGTTCGTGCCGAGGACCGCGTCAAGGGCCAGCGCGCCCTTGAGCAACGGCGACTCGAACTGCTCATTGAGCAGGTCGTACACGTTCATCGCGCCAATGCGCAGCAGCTCACGCATATCGCGCCGGCCGAGACGTCGCACGCGCCAGCCGAGACCGAGCAGCGCGAATCGATCCGACCACGCGCTGGTGCTGAGTTCGGGCGGAACCTGCTCGAGTACTGGACCGAGCAACCTGGCAAACTTTCCGAGGCGCTCGACGAACCGCGGGTACGCATCCAGGTCGCGCGCCGACAAACGGGCCGGTCCGGACAATCCGGTGGCGCCGATCGTGAGCGACGCTCCGTCGCCGGACAGAGCGACAGTCGGCATCTGCGTCGCCGCGAAGCGCAGGCCATGCTGCTCGAGCGCCAGTTCGTCGATCAGGTGCGCGGACATCTGGTGCAGCAGGTGCGCACAGGCAGAAACGCGATGGCCGGGAGCGAATTCGTGCGTGACCGCCGCGCCGCCCACCTGCGCCGCCGACTCGAGCACCAGCACCGACCGGCCGGCCCTGGCCAGGTACGCGGCGCAAACCAGGCCGTTGTGACCGCCGCCGATCACGACGCAGTCGTAACCTGCCGCCGCCGTCCGCACGGCGCTCATGGCGTCACCGCCCGGCCGAGATCACGCAGCACCGCGCGCGCAGCGTTCGCACCCGGCGCGCCCATGACACCGCCACCCGGATGCGTGCTCGATCCGCACAGGTACAGCCCATCCAGCGGAGTGCGGTACTGTGCATAGCCCGGAATCGGCCGGTTGAACAGCAACTGGTCCATGGTGAGTTCACCCTGGAAGATGTTGCCCTCGGTCAGGCCGACCTCGCGCTCGATGTCCCATGGCGTGCGCACTTCCGCGTGCAGGATCAGGCTCTTGAAGTTCGGGCTGTGGTTTGCGATCGTGTCGATCACGGTGTCGCCGAACGCCTGGCGCTTCTGCGCGTCCCACGGGCCGCTCGCCAGCTCGTAGGGGCAGTACTGCACGAAGACCGACATGTAGTGCTTGCCGTCGGGCGCCATGGTCGGATCGATCTGCGATGGAATCAGCATGTCGATGTAGGGTGCACGCGACCACGTGCCGTCCTTCCAGTCGTCGTAGGCGCGCTCCATCATCTCGATGGTGTCGGTGACGTGCATGTCGCCACGCGAGCACGGCGCGCCAGCGGGAATCGCGGGAAACACCGGCAACCCGTCGAGTGCAATATTGAGCTTGCCCGACGAGCCGCGGATCTTGAAGTTGCGCACCTGCTGCACGAACTCGCCGGGCAGCTCCTGCGGATCGACCGATTCGAGAAACGTGCGCTTGACGTCCATGCTCGAGAGCACGAGCGGTGCGCGGATCTCCTCACCGTCGTGCAGCACGACGCCAACGGCCCGGCCGCCGCGCACCAGTATCCTGTCGATACCGGCGTCCGTGCGAATCGTGCCGCCAGTTGCGCGCAGCGACGACGCCAGCGATGCGCTCACCGCGCCCATGCCGCCACGGGCGAAGCCCCAGGCACCGACCGTGTCGTCGATCTCGCCCATGTAGTGATGCAGCAGCACGTAGGCCGTACCGGGCGAGCGCGGACCGAGCGCCGTGCCGATAATGGAGCTGCCGGCAAAGTGCGCCTTGACAATCTCGCTCTCGAAATACTCGTCGAGGAAATCGGCCGCGCTCATGGTCCAGAAACGCAGCGTGTCGTAAATGCGCTCGGAGCCGAGGCGATTCAGCCGAAAACCCAGGTCGACCAATGACCGCATGTCGCGCGGCCGGAACGAAGCAGGATCCGGCGGTTCGCGCAGCAGCAGGGACTTGATGAACTTGCACTGCCGCATCACGTCGCGCGAATAGCGGTCGTAGGCTTCAGCATCGCGCTTCGAGTGCCGGGAGATTTCACGGCGCAATGCATCATGGTTGTCGTAGATGGCGAGATGACCGCCGTCGCGCATCAGCGTGCAGCCGCCGTCGTACGGAATGATCTGCAGTCCGTACTTGGGCAGCTCGAGCGCGCGCATGATCTCGGGACGCAGCAGGCTGCAGACGTATGAGCAGTTCGAATAGGTGAAGTTCTCATACAGCTGGCGGCTGACGGCCGCGCCGCCGACATGGTCATTACGTTCGAGCACCTGAACCTTGAGGCCGGCGCGCGCGAGATAGCAGGCGGTGACCAGCCCGTTGTGACCGGCGCCGACGACAATCGCGTCGAGCATCGCGCCGCTCAAGCCGGCCTGCGGTGTCCGGCACCGCCCCTGTGCAAGGTCTCGTCGACCGCGATTTCGAAGGCGCGCAGCGTGTCCTTCAGGCAAGCATCGTCGTGAGCCGCCGACATGAACCATGGCTCACGCGAGTCCGGCTCGCAGAGGATCCGCTCGTCGTGCAGCACACGCGCCATGGCGTCGTAGAAGGAGTAGTCGCTGCGCTTCCAGTCGCGGTAGTTGCGCGG
>JBAVIQ010000633.1:0-1672 GCA_049687035.1 Steroidobacteraceae bacterium | reverse complement strand
GTTCTCGGTGGCCCAGACGGCCGTGTAACCGGCGGCCGTCAGTTCCCAACCCTTGACGACGCGATCGCCGAACTTCATCGCGTTCTCGTCGGCGCGCTCGGCACTGGGCTCGCTGGAAGCAAATTTGCCGTAGAAATTGTCTTCTTCCGCGGCGACGAGCGCGTTGTGCGTGTCCGTCCCCGCGGCCATGCCGTACTTGAACGCGTTGGCGCCCAGTTGCTGATCAAGCAGCAGGCCGTTCTTCAGCGCCTCGCGCAGGTACTCGTGGGATCATGCCGGGCTTCTTCGGCACGAGCGTCAGGTTGCCACGGTCCCAGAGTTCATAGTCCACAGTGAATTCGTCGGTCGGCGACAGGCTCGGATGCGCCTCGCTCTGGCCCTTGTACTGGATCGCCTCGAACAACGGCTCCCACTTCGCGCGCTGCTCGGCCCATTCCTTCGTGATCGGCCCGCCATTGAACGTCTGCAACTCGAACATGCGCCCGTTCGAGAGATTGCCGTTGTGCGGGATCGCGAGCAGCCGGCCGCCCGTCGTCTTCTCCCATGATTCCATCCACGCCCACAGGTCTTCCGGATTCTCGGAAACGAACGTCGTCATCGGCAGGACCTGATCCGCCTTCGCCTTGCCGTCACGGTAGATGACGTTGCGGTGCAGGTTGTCGCCACCGCCGGCGTTCGACGTCCATTCGTAGCCGATCAGCGCCGTGAAGCGGCCTGGCTCGTTGTATTTTTCGGCGAAGTCGTTGTTGCGCTCCCACGTGGTCTTCGCAAACCGCGGATCCATGATGAGTTTCGGCAGCTTCTTCTGCGTCTGGGCGGCGATGAGTTCCATCATCGCGGCCTGCGCATCCGCCCCGCCCTTCGCCATCAAGTCGTGCCAGCGCTTGAGCGTCGGGTCCGCCATCATCTCGGCGTTACCGTCGCGGATCATCGCGATCGTGCCCATGCCGTCCGAGTGGTCGGTGACCGCGACCCAGTCGAGCGGACGCGAGAGACGCACGGGCTGGCCGCTCGTGGAAACGACCTCTTCGCCGCGCGCGAAACGCAGCGCATCTTCCGGGCCGAGCGTCGTGCCGCCCATGCCGGCATCGCCGGACCAGCTCGTGTGCACGTGCTCGTCGCCGAACAAGGGGCGCTCCGGGTAACGGCGTCCGGCGTAGGGCGAGTAGCCAGCAACCTTGTGGAACTTCGACGGATCCGCCGTAGTGACATACGCGTCCGAACCCACGACGACTTGCTGCTGCGCATTGGCCGCGAAGGCGAGGCCGACGGCTACGGCGAGGCAAACGAGTTGGCTCTTCTTCATGCTGTTCCCCTGCGCATTCTTGCTTGTTGTCCCGGGCCCGGACGAGACCGCACCACTGGCAATGGTCCCAGTCCGAACCCATCGATGCAAGTTCATACAGCCAGGGTCGCGGCCTGGCGTGGACCCTTACTCGTTGATTGACGGACGACCGGCTTATCCCGACGCTGCCGCGTAGTCGTGTCCAGCGCACGGCGCAGTTGGCCGGTGGCGTGGATCACCATGTCCACTTCGACACCAACCAGGCGATGATGCGCGTCCCGAAGGAGGGCGGTTGGTCCGCGCCGAAGCGCCCGAGCTAACTCGATCGAATCCGTGCAGCGACCGCGTCATATCCGCGCGCTGCGGCGGCATCGGCGGCCGCTACAC
>JBAVIQ010000632.1:0-1566 GCA_049687035.1 Steroidobacteraceae bacterium | reverse complement strand
TCCCTGTGTCGCGAGCCAGTCGCGCAACCCTGCGTCACGCAGGCAGGCATCCGCGGCGAACGCGCTGCAGGCCCAGACGTACTCGAGACTCGCCGCGATTGCCGCAGCCGCTGGCGTGTCCGGCAGGACCGGCTGAGCTGTGAGGCGTTCGAGCTTGTCGACGATGCCGGCCCGGATCGAGTCCGGCACCACGAACTTCGCGATCATGCCGCCCTCTGCGGACGCGTGGCCCGCTCGGCAATGATCGCGGCGACGATGAGCAGCAGGCCCGCGAGTGCATACGCCGATCCCGGGAAATGCCACGACGCACCGTCGCGGATGGACCATGCGAAGACGGTCGCAAAGAGCGTCGGCCCGATCACCGTGGCAATGCCGGCGAGACTTCCCATGGCGCCCTGCAACTCACCTTGCGCCGATGCGCCAACCGCGCGTGTCATGATTCCCTGCGACGCGGGTCCCACGAGACCCCACAACCCGACGACCGGAATGGCCGCGACGAACCACAGGCCAGTCGGGGCGAAGGCGTACAGCGTGAACCCCGCAGTGCCGGCCAGCAGGCCGCCGATCATGACGCGACGTTCGCCGAAGCGACGCACCAGCGGACCCACGAGCGCCCCCTGCACCAGGGCCGAGGAAATCCCGACCGCGGCGAGCGCGAGCCCGACCACTTTCGCGTCCCAGCCGTAGCGGTAGGCGGAATAGAGTACGAAGACGGCGGGCAGCACCGCATGCGTCAGGTTGCTCAGGAACGCCGCGCCGGCGAGCGCGAACACTTCGCGGTGCGCGCGCAGGAATCGCAACGAGCCCAGCGGGTTGGCACGACGCCACTCGAACGCGCGACGTTTCTCGCGCGGGAGCGATTCCGGCAGGATGAAGAAACCGTACGCCGCATTGAGCAGGCTCGCGCAGGCGGCAGCCCAGAACGGCAGGCGCGGATCGACCGACCCGAGCATGCCGCCGATCGCAGGGCCAAGCACGAACCCGAGGCCGAAGGCGACGCCGACGAAACCGAAACTCTGCGCGCGACGTTCGGGCGGCGTGACGTCGGCGACGTAAGCCATCGCGGTACTGATGCTGGCCGCAGTCACGCCCGAGATCACGCGCCCGACGAAGAGCCACGACAGCGTCGGCGCGAGCGCCATCAGCACGTAATCGAGCCCCAACCCGAAATTGGACAGCAGGATGACGGGCCGGCGGCCGAATCGATCCGACAACGCGCCCATCACCGGCATCGCGAAGAACTGCATCACTGCCCAGACCGTGCCGAAGTAGCCGACCATCAGCGCGGCGCGCGAGGTGTCGCCGCCGAGGAAGTCCTCGATCAGGTGCGGCAGCACCGGCACCACCATGCCGAGCGCCAGCATGTCGAGCACGACGGTGACGAAGATAAAGGTGAGCGCGGCGCGGCGGGGTGCCTGCAGCGTGCCGGGCTCGCTCATGTGGTGGTCTCAGCCGTACTGCAGGACGATGCGGGGCACGTGGTCTTCGCAACGGAAACCGGGCGCAATGCCGATGTCGATCAGCACGCCGATGCCCTGCACGACGTACCCCGCCTGCCGGCTGAGC
>JBAVIQ010000631.1:0-1552 GCA_049687035.1 Steroidobacteraceae bacterium | reverse complement strand
GATGTGGGCAGAAGAACTCCGCGTCGAATTCGATGCCCTGTGAGGCGAAGAGGGTGCGGATGAAATCCTGCGGTTCCCGGAACGTGGGTTCCGGGAACGTGTGCGTGCCGAGTCCGTCCTGGTTGCTCACGAGCACGAAGCGATAGCCGGTCCGCTTGAGTTCGAGCAGTGCAGGAATCACGCCGGGCAGCAGACGAATCTTCGCGAGGCTGTCGACCTGTTCGTCGACCGGCTCTTCCACGAGCGTGCCATCGCGATCGATGAACAGGATGCGTGCTCCACTCATGGCTGCTCCACTGCGGCGAGCAGCCGCTGGTTCTGGTCGGGCGTACCGATCGAGATGCGCAGGCAATGCGCCAGCCCCGGGTACGACGAGAAGTCGCGCACGATCAGTCCTGCCGTCTTGCAGGCCGCGAAGAATCGCTGCGAATCGCGGCACTCGATCAGCAGGAAGTTGGCATCGGATGGGAAGACTCGCACGACGTTCGCGCAGCGCTCGAGTCGCTCGTGCATGCGGCGCCGTTCGTCGAGCAGCGTGCGGATGCGGGCGGCCGACAGCGCGCGCTGGGGCGCCTCGGTCAGTGCGAGGACTTCTTCCACGGTCGACGCCGGGATTGCATACGGCGGAATGATTCGACGCAGCAGCCCGATGACTTCCTCACACGCGATCGCCGTGCCCAGGCGCGCACCGGCGAGCGCGTAGGCCTTCGACAGCGTGCGCAGGATGACGAGGTTCGGAAACTCGGCGACCCGTGCCGTGACGCTCGCGCGTCCGCAGAACTCGACGTAGGCCTCGTCCACGACGACCAGGGCTTTGCCGGCGAGTGCCGTACAGACACGCAGCATCGCCGCCTCGTCGAGCAGGTTGCCGGTCGGGTTGTTGGGTGAGCACAGAAACACGATCTTCGCTCGCAGGCCGGCGACAATGACCGGCTCGGCGTCCAGCGCGAAGCCATCGCGCAGCAGCGGGATTTCGAGCACGTCCGCACCCTGGATCCGCGCCGCGACTTTGTAGAAGCCGAACGTCGGTGGAGTGATCACCACCTTGTCCTGTCCCGCGCGGCAGAAGGCACGCACGAGCAGGTCGATCGCCTCGTCGCTGCCGCGACCGACCAGTAGTTGGCTGGCCGGCACGCCATACAGCTGCGCCATGCGCTCGACGAGCGCGCGCGGCTGCGGCTCCGGATACCGATTGAGACCGGAGATCGAATTGTCGCCGGACGCGCGCCACGGCATTTCGTTGGCGTGCATGCGCTCGAGCGAGGGGTTCCACGCTGCGTGCTGATACGGCTGCAGTTCGAGGATATCCGGTCGCGCCAGTTGCAGGATCGAATGACTCACGCGTTGCCTGCCTGCGCCAACGCGTCGAGACGAACCGTGACGGCATTGGCGTGCGCGTCGAGGGATTCGAGCTGTGCCAGCGTGCGTGCCGTCGGGCCGAGGGTGCGTAAGCCGTCCGCGGTCAGTTCCTGCACGGTGATGCGCTTGACGAAGTCGAACACGCTGAGCCCGCTGTAGGCGCGGGCATGGCCGTACGTCGGCAACACGTGGT
>JBAVIQ010000630.1:0-2982 GCA_049687035.1 Steroidobacteraceae bacterium | reverse complement strand
GTGGCGGGAAGCCGGTGCCGACGTGCAAGGCGAGCGCGTCCGGATTCCACGCGGCCTCGCCCGCCAGCTGCTGCGCACGGCTCCGCGCGAGTTCATGCTGCACGCGCGAAACCCGGCGCGCAGCGTGCGCTTTGGCGGCGATGCCACGGTGTTCTCACCGGTCGGCGGCCCGCCTTTCGTCACGGACCTCGACGGCGGCCGCCGTTACGGCACGCTTGCCGACCTGCACAACTTCATCAAGCTTGCCCATGTCGCACCTGCGATCCATTTCTCCGGCGGCTGCATGGTCGAGCCGATGGACGTGCCCGAGGGCAAGCGCCACCTCGACGTGCAGTATGCGTTCTTCCGTTACAGCGACCAGGGCTGCGAGGGCACGCCCGAAACGCCGGGACATGCGGCAGATGCCGTGCGCATGGCCGGCATCCTGTTCGGCCAGGACTTCATCGACGCCAACTGCGTCCTGCTCGGCAACATCAATTCGAATTCACCACTGACATTCGACGGCCGCATGCTCGGCGCGCTACGCGCGTTCGCTTCGCGCAACCAGGGCACGATCGTGGTGCCGGCCGTGCTCGCCGGCGCGATGGGACCCGTGACAACTGCGGGCTGCATGGCGGAACTGCTGGCGGAGACGATGGCCGGCATGGCACTGACGCAGCTCGTGCGACCGGGCGCTCCCGTCATCCTCGGCTCATTCGTCGGCGCCATCTCGATGCGCACCGGCGCGCCGACCTTCGGCACGGCGGAAGCGACGCAGATGATCTTCGCCACGGCGCAGCTGGCTCGAAGGCTCGGCGTGCCCTGCCGCAGCGGCGGATCGCTCTGTTCGTCGAAGGTCGCCGATGCCCAGGCTGCCTACGAGAGCGCACACACGCTGCTGCCAACCCTGCTCGCTGGCGTCAACCTCGTCACGCATGCGGCCGGCTGGCTCGAAGGCGGACTCGTCGCGGGCTACGAGAAGTTCGTGATGGACGTCGACCAGCTCGCGATGATGCAGGCACTGGCGAGCGGCATGGACGTGAGCCCGCGCGGCCAGGCGCTCGACGCCATCCGTGAAGTCGGTCCGGGGGGCCATTTCCTCGGTTGCGCGCATACGCAGGAAAACTTCGAAGCGGCGTTTCACCAGTCGACCATCGCGGACTACTCGTCGTACGAGCAGTGGTCGAGCGAAGGCAGCCTGAATGCCGAACAGCGCGCGAACGTGGTCTGGAAGCGCATGCTCGCCGACTACGAAGATCCCGGTCTCGATTCCGCGAGCGACGAAGCCCTGCAACATTTCATGCGCGAGCGCCGCGCGGTGCTGGCGGACAGCCTCGACGAGGAATAGCAGTCGATGAAGAGTCACTATCGCGTCGTCGTGATCGGCGGCGGCATCGTCGGGGCGAGCGTGCTGTATCACCTCGCGCGCAAGGGCTGGGGCGACATCGCACTGATCGAGCGCGCGGAGCTGACGGCCGGCTCCACCTGGCACGCCGCGGCGGGTTTCCATGCCATCAACGACGACCCGCACATCGCTGCGCTGCAGGCGTACACGATCAAGCTGTACCAGGAGATCGAGGCCGAGAGCGGCCAGAGCGTCGGCATGCACATGCCGGGCGGCTACAGCATCGCGACGACGCCAGAGCGCTGGGAATGGCTGCAGTCCGAGTTCGCGGTTTACCAGACGCTCGGTATCGAGACCCGGCTGGCGACGCCCGACGAGATCGTGGCCGCATGCCCGATCGTCGACTCCAAGGGACTGCTGGGCGGCCTCTTCGACCCGCACGAGGGTGCGGTGGATCCGCACGGCACGACGCATGCATTCGCGATCGCGGCGCGCAAGCGTGGCGCCGACGTGATCCTGCGCAACCGCGTGACCGGGCTGCAGCCGCACGCCGATGGCTGGCTCGTCGAGACCGAACAGGGAACGATCGTCGCGCAGCACGTGGTCAATGCCGGCGGGCTGTGGGCGCGCCGCGTGGGGCGCATGGTCGGCGTCGATCTGCCGCTCACGCCGATGCAGCACCACTACCTGATCACCGAAGACCTGCCGGAGTTGCTGGCGCGTCCCGACGAGATGCCGTGCGTGACCGACCTCGAAGGCTGCACGTACCTGCAGCAGGAACGCAAAGGCGTGATCCTGGGCGTGTACGAACGCAATCCGCGCCACTGGAAGACCGAAGGCGCCGAGTGGGACTACGGTATGGAGCTGCTGCCGGACGACATCGACCGCATCAGTCCTGAGCTGCTGATTGGCTTCGCGCGGTTTCCGTCTTTGGAGCGTGCCGGCATCCGCAAATGGGTGAACGGTGCGTTCACGTTCACACCCGACGGTAACCCGCTGGTCGGACCCGTGCCGGGACGGCGCAACTTCTGGGCCGCATGCGGCTGCATGGGCGGTTTCTCGCAGGGCGGCGCCATCGGCAAGGTGCTCGCGGAGTGGATGGTCGAGGGCGACCCGGGCACCGACATCTTCGGCATGGACGTCGCCCGTTACGGCAAGTTCGCGGCCGACGACCGTTACCTGCGCGATACGACGGCGCAGTTCTACGCGCGGCGCTTCGTCATCGCTTACCCCAACGAAGAACTGCCGGCAGGCCGCCCGCTCAAGACGACGCCGAGCTACGAGGCGCAGCAGGCGCTCGGCGCGCGCTTCGGCGTGGTGTGGGGTATGGAATCACCACAGTACTTCGCGACCGGCGAACCGGAGTTCGTCGAACCGCCGACGCTGCGACGGTCCGCGGCCGATCGGTTCGTCGCCGCAGAAGTCGCGGCCACTCGATCTGCGGCAGGCTTGCTCGACTCCGGCGTGTATGCACGCTACGAGGTCCGCGGACCCGGTGCGGGAAAATGGCTCGATTACCTGCTCGCCTCGCGCATGCCTGCCGTGGGTCGCATTCGCCTCGCGCCGATGCTGAATCCTGCGGGACGCCTGATGGGCGATCTCACCGTCACGCGGCTCGACGGAGACCGCTACTGGCTCGTCGGTTCGTACTACCTGCA
>JBAVIQ010000629.1:0-2453 GCA_049687035.1 Steroidobacteraceae bacterium | reverse complement strand
GCGGATGCTCGAGCGCCTGGCGTTGCAGGACGGCGCCGTGGACGACAAGGAAAAGGACGTGCTCGCGCGCGTGTTCGCCCGCGTGAGTCCGCAGACCGTCGATCCGGCCGTCTGGGAAGAAATCCAGCGCTTCAAGACGCAGTTCGACATTTCCTGACTCGCGAGCATCCCTGCACGCTCAACGCTCCGCAATGGTGTAGCCAGGCCGGATCGCGTTGCTCACGGGCTTGCGGGACGCGTTCGATCCCCAACATCCGCTCCAACGTCAGTCCCGGTAGACTGCGATGGGGCCAAGCCGGCGCGAGCGCGGCGAAACGCCCGTCGCTCCGTCACCAGACCAGGAACACGCCGTGCGTACCAGGACCATCATTGGCCAATCTGTCCGGAGTGTGGCCGCCGGGGCGATGCTCTACCTGCTCGGGGCCGCAATGTTTGCGGGGGGTGTCCAGGCGAAGACCACGGTCAAGGGCACCTGGCAGGAGGGCGCGCCGCGCAAGCAGTCGTTCACCCGGGTGCTGGTCGTCGGCGTCAGCCCGAACGTCAATCAGCGCTGCGCGTTCGAGTTCTTCATGGCTTCGCAGCTGCAGAGCGAGTCGGTCCAGGTCATCCGCAGTTGCGACGCGGTCAAGGAGAAGAACCCGCTGACCCTCGAGAGCATCGAGCAGGCGATCGCAGCGGCTCGGGCCGATGCCGTGCTGGCGACCAGTCTCGTTTCCAGATCGATCGAATCGAAGGAAGGCGGCAGCAGGGATACGCGCGGCAACGCATCGTACAAGGCCACGGATGCGGGTTTCGCGACCGGGTATTACGGCGTCTATGGCGTACCGGTCATCTATGGTGAGTTCGTGGCTGCGCCCGCGTTCACGATCGCCCAGGGCAAAGCCCGGGTCGAGTCTAGGTTTTACCAGACGCAGGACAAGGCGTTGGTCTATACGCTGGATACGCAGGCAAGCAAACTCGAGTCGACCGATGCTGCTCTGCACGACATTGCCGAGGCCATTGCCGACAAGTTGCGACGGGAAGGGCTGACCCGATAGTGGGCAGCGGCATGCCGGCAGGCGATCGAGCCCGATCGCCGCAGCGCCACCATCGTGGCTTGCGCCGGGGTCAGCGGCGAGAGTCGCGGGCGAATTCGGCGATGCGGCGCGCGGCTTCGTCGCAGTCATCGAGACTGGCGACCAGCGAAATGCGGATGCGGCCCAGTCCCGGATTGCCAGACTCGGTCTCGCGCGCGAGGTAACGGCCCGGCAGCACCGTCACGTGCTGCTGCGCAAACAGGCCGCGCGTGAAGGCCTCGTCATCAGCGACGCGAGGCCAGAGATAGAAGCCGCCCGCGGGGATCGCAATGTCCTGCTGCAGCGCTGTTGCGATCACGGGCGTGACACGTGCGAACTTCTCGCGGTACAGGCGACGGTTTTCCACGACGTGCGCTTCGTCGTTCCAGGCGGGCAGGCTCGCGAGCTGCGTGTGCACGGGCACGGCACAACCGTGGTACGTGCGATAGAGCCGGTAGCGCGCGAGGAACGTCGCGTCACCCGCGACGAACCCGGACCGCAGCCCCGGCACGCTCGAGCGCTTCGACAGGCTGTGGAACACGACGCAGCGTTCGAAGGCGGTGTTGCCAGCGCGAAACGCAGCCTGCAGCAGGCCAGCGGGCGGTGACGCTTCGTCGAAATACAGTTCCGAGTAGCACTCGTCCGATGCGATCACGAAGCCGTGGCGGGACGAGAGTTCCAGCGCGCACTGCAGGTAGGCATCCGGCATGACGGCGCCGGTGGGGTTGCCGGGCGTGCACAGGAACAGCACCTGGCAGCGATTCCAGGTGGCCGCGTCGACTGCGTCGAGATCGGGCAGGTAGGCATTCGCCTGGTTGCAGTTGAGGAACCGCGGCTCGGCACCCGCGAGCAGGGCTGCGCCCTCATAGATCTGATAGAACGGGTTCGGCATCAGCACGAGCGGTCGCGAGCCACGCGCAGCGGATTCGGCATCGACCGCCGCCTGCACGAACGAGAACAGCGCCTCACGCGTGCCGTTGACCGGCAACACCATGTCCTCCGCGCGCACGGTCTGCGCGGGCAGGCCGAACCTTCGCTCGAGCCAGCGTGCGATCGCCTCGCGCAGTTGTGGCAGGCCGAGCGCCACCGGATAACTGCCGAGCGATTCACCGAGTGCGCGAACCAGCGCTTCGGCTACGAAGGCCGGTGGCGTGTGCCTGGGTTCGCCGATGGATAGCGGGACAGGACGCAGTGATGCGGGCGGCACCGCACCTGCCAGCAGCGTGCGCAGTCGCTCGAACGGGTAGGGCTGCAGCAGGTCGAGGCGGGGATTCAAGCCGGTCAGCTCCAGCGTTCGATCAAGTCACGCCGGGCGCAGTGCCTGGTCGCGCCGATCGAGCGCCTGCCCGATGCGTTCGCGCAATAGATCGCAGGCCACGTCCGTCAACGGGCCGCCCT
>JBAVIQ010000628.1:0-4936 GCA_049687035.1 Steroidobacteraceae bacterium | reverse complement strand
CATGTGGTGGCTGCACTTCGGGCACACCTGCAGGTTGCGCTCGAGTTCGGCGCGGTAGAGCACAGCGTCGCACGCCGGGCACTTGATCCACAGGCCTTCGGGGACGGACCGCGAGCGGCGCTCCGTCTTGATGCGCGAGGGAATGATCTTTTCGAACCAGGTCACTTCGCGGCTCCCGTGGGCGGCCGGCGGAGTTTACCCGAAGGCAGCCCGAATCCGGCGGGGTAGTCGGCGCCGACGAAATACAGCCCATCGGGCGGTGCCGTGGGCCCGGCCTCGCGACGGTCGCGCCCCCGCAGGACCGCCGACAGCCACTCGACGGTGCGTTCACCCCGGCCGACCAGGATCAGGCTGCCCGCGATGTTGCGAACCATGTGATGCAGGAAGGCGTTCGCGCGCACCCGGATGTCGACGTAAGGCCCGACTCGTTCGACAGACAGCTCCATGAGCTCGCGTACCGGTGTCGGCGACTGGCATTCGGACGCGCGGAAAGCGGAAAAGTCGTGGTGTCCCACCAGCGCCTGCCCCGCTTCGTGCATCCGCACGGCGTCGAGTGGGTGCCGGATCCAGCAGACGCGCTGACGTTCGAGCGCTGGACGCATGCACCGATCGAGTACGCGGTACTGGTAACGCCGCGCCGATGCATGGTGGCGCGCATGAAAATCGTCGGGTACGACGTGGGCCCAGAGCACGGAGATTTCCGCCCCGACGTTGGCGTTCGTGCCGAGCATCCACGCATACAGGGGTCGCTCTGCCGTCGTGTCGAAGTGCGCCACCATCTCGAGCGCGTGCACGCCGGCGTCGGTGCGACCGGCAGCGGTAAGCTCGACCGGATGGTCCGCGACCTGCGCCAGCGCGCGCTGCAGGTCGCCCTGCACGCTGCGCGCGTGCGACTGGAACTGCCAGCCGGCGAACGCCGAGCCGTCGTACTCGATGCCGAGCGCGAGACGCGGCACGAGCCTGCCCGTCAGGGCAGGCTGGCGATCAGCCGCTCCGCTTCCTGGCGCTGCGTCGAACTGCCTTCCTGCAACACCTCGTCGAGGATGCTGCGGGCGCCTTCCGGATCACCCATGTCCATGTACGCACGCGCGAGGTCGAGCTTGGTGCCGACTTCGCTCATCGTCGCCGGCTCGCCGCCCAGGTCGTAGTCGACGTTGCCTGCGACGGTTGCGCTCAGTGCCGTCACGTCGAGTTCAGACAGTTCACTCGTCGCATCGAGCACAGGCAGTTCGCCCGTCGCCGTGGACAGGTCCACGACGCCCTCAAGCGCCGCATCGCCGGGCAGCATCGCTGTGTCGTCGACCATGTGCATCAGCGCCGTCGAGCTGAGCAGGTCGGTGTCGTCGTCGCGCAGGCTCTTGTCGCTGCCCATCATCTCGGTTTCGACGGTGTCGCTGCTGGCACGCTTGCGCGCGTCACTGGCCTCGCCAGCGTCGAGCGACTCGAGTTCTCGCATCGTATCGATGTCGAGGCCGAGTCGATCGACCGTGAGCTCCTGCGTATCGCCGGCTGTATCGCCGGCACTGCTGATGCGCGGCATCTCGATCGTCGGCAGCACGGCGGATTCGTCATTGCCACGGGCTGGTTCGTCGAGGATGAAATCGAGGCCCGAACGGTCGATCGGCGCAATCTCGGTTTGCGACTCCGTCAGGTCCATGTCGGGACGCCCCGAGTCGCCTGCCGGAATCGTCAGGTCGAGCATGCCAGTCGATCCGTGCAGCTCCATGTCGAGCGAATCGGACGACGAGGAACTCGGGCTGCCCGCAAACAGCGCATCGCCCGGCGCAATCTGCTTGCCCATGATCAGGACCTTGTCCCATTCGCCGGCCGGCGAATCCGCACGTGTCGTGTCAAGCTCGCGGGCAAGCTCGAGGAACCGGTCCTTGTTGCCCCAGACGAAATAGATTTCGAGCAGTTTCAGCTTGAGGTCGCGGCGCTGCGGCTCGCGCTTCATTGCGAGCTGCACGAGGTCCGCTGCCTGGTCGTACAAGCCGTACGCCATGTGGAAGTCGGCCTCGGCCAGCGGATCGCCCGATTCCATGCTCGCCAGGCCGTCACCCGACAACGTGTCCTCGACCGTGACAACTTTGCGGCTCGGCTCAGGTGTGCGTGCTGCAGGCGCTGCTGCGGCCGTAGATGCTGCGATGGCCGCACCGCGTCCAGTGCTTGCGCCGCCACCCCGCTCTTCGACGAGGATGTCCGTGTCGCGCGAACGCGGGGCATATCTTGGTCCGGAGCCACGAGTGTCGCGCGAACCGAGCGCCTCTTCGAGCGACTCTTCGGCGCTGCCACGTTGGCGGCGCAGGCGCTGGATCAAGAAGGCGCCAAGGCCCGCAGCCAGCAGGCCGAGCAGCAACCACCAGTAGTCGGTGACGCGCTCGAGCAGGCTCGGCTGCGGCGGCTCCACGACTTCCGGCTTGGGCGTCGACGGCTGTACGGGCTTCGCCGGCTCTGCGGTTACAGCGGCTTCGGGCGCGCCTGCCGCAGCGGTTTCACCCGGTTCGGTCGGAGTAACGCCAGGCGCGGGAGCACCGCCCTGCAGTGTGGCGAGCTCGGCGTTGCGCACTTCGAGCAGGCGCTTGGCTTCGGCGAGTTCGTCCTCGAGCTGCTTGACGCGCGCTTCGAGGTCGCCCGATGCCGCGGCCGCCGGCGCACCGGTCGTCGCGGGGGCTGTCGCAGCCGCAGGTTCGGTGGACGTCGAAGTGGACGGCGCTGTCGTGCCCTGCTCCGGCGTGACGAGGCGGAGCCTGCCGGCTTCGCTCGCAGCGGCGGCGCCCGTCGTGCCGCTGCGCCAGGCATCGTACTGACGTGCTACTTCGGCCGATGCTTCACTCGCCGACACGGAACTGATCTGGTTCGCATCCGGAATGCGCAGCAGACTGCCGGAACGCAGGACGTTGATGTTGCCGTCAAACGCCTGCGGATTGTTCTGGAAGATGGCAACCATCGCCCGATTGACGTTCGAGCGCGCGCCCGGGTTCGCGGCACTGGCGATTTGCCAGAGCGTGTCGTGGTTGCGTACCCGGTAAGTGCTGCCCGGCTCGATGCTCGGGGCCGCCGCAGGCGCGGCCGAGCTGGCGGGGCTCGAGGGGCGATCGGATTCGGTCGTCGCGTCGGCGACTGGAGCCACAGAACGCGTGCTGGTGGCGCCACCCGAACTGACCCGGGGGGCCGCTACGACAGGCTCGCCTGCCGCGGGACCCGGTGCGTAGACTGGCGGGTCGAGCAGCACGGTGTATTCACGGAGCAACCGGCCGCGCGGCCAGTTGGCCTCCACCAGGAGCGTCACGAAGGGTTCGGTGACCGGCCGGGGCGACGTGACGCGCAGGACGTCCCTGCCGTCGGGGCCCTTGGCAACCCGGAAGTTGAAATCGACCAGGTACGCCGGACGGTCGAGACCGTAGCGCACGAAGGTGTCGTTGGAGGCCAGCGCGGCACGCAGTGCCCCGAGGTCCTCCTGGGTCGCCGAGACCAGTTCGATCTCAGCGTCAAAAGGCTGATTCAAGGCTGAATTCAGCTTGATTTCGCCCAGGCCGAGCGCGTAAAGGGCGCCCGGAGCCATCAACGCGCTCATGAGCAGGACGCGGCGTACAGCAGTCTTCATCGAGTCTCCCACCGATCGCGAATCGTGGCTCGGTCGCGGCGGTACGCCACGGTTCCGTTGGGTTCGCGGATCGACAACCAATTAAACATAACTATATCCCACGGCCCCGTCCGCACCCAACAAGACCGCGGCTGCAGGCGCCTTTGTAGCCCTTTGGTCCGGCGATTGCCGGACATGCTCCACACTTCTGTGGCTTGCCCAACCGGGGCGCCATGCAGTCAGGTTATCACCGGCGTAGTCGCCCGGACGTCGGCATTCTGGGCCCGGTGCCGCAGGTAGTGATCGGCCAGCACCAGCGCGAGCATCGCCTCGGCGATGGGCACGGCCCGGATCCCGACGCAGGGGTCGTGGCGGCCCGTGGTAACGACCTCGACCGGTTGCCCCGCCACGTCGATCGAGCGGCCCGGTTTGACGATGCTCGAGGTCGGCTTGATCGCCATGCTGACCAGCACTTCCTGACCCGACGAGATGCCCCCCAGCGTGCCGCCAGCCTCGTTCGACAGGAAACCCTGCGGCGTCATTTCGTCCCGGTGCTGCGAACCACGCTGCTCGACACTGGCGAAGCCTGCACCGATCTCCACTCCCTTGACGGCATTGATGCTCATCATCGCGTGCGCCAGATCGGCATCCAGCCGGTCGAACACAGGTTCGCCGAGACCTGGCGGCACGCCTGTGGCCACCACATTGACGCGGGCCCCGATCGAATCCCCTTCGCGCCGCAGTGCGTCGATCATGGCTTCGAGGTCCGGCACGCGCGCGGGCTCGGCACAGAAGAACGGGTTGGCGTCGATGGCATCACGATCGAGCATGGTGAGCCTGATCGAGCCCATCTGCGCCAGGTAGCCGAAGATGTCGATGCCCTTCGTGGCAAGGAACTTGCGCGCGATGGCGCCGGCGGCCACGCGCATCACCGTTTCCCGCGCCGAGGAGCGGCCGCCGCCGCGGTAGTCGCGCAGGCCGTACTTCTGCTGATAGGTGTAATCGGCGTGGCCCGGCCGGAATCGATCCTTGATCTTGTCGTAGTCATACGAGCGCTGGTCGGTGTTTTCGACGAGCAGGCCAATCGGCGTCCCGGTGGTAACCCCTGCGAAGACACCCGAGAGGATGCGCACGCGGTCCGGTTCGCGACGCTGGCTCGTGTACCTGGACGTGCCCGAGCGGCGACGTTCGACGTCACGCTGGATGTCTTCTTCCGCGAGGGGCAGTCCAGGCGGGCAGCCGTCGACGATGCAGCCGAGCGCCGGACCGTGGCTCTCGCCGAAGGTCGTCACGGTGAACAGCGTTCCGAATGTGTTGCCCGACATGCCTAGCTCGCCCCGGAAAGCTCATGAC
>JBAVIQ010000627.1:0-5889 GCA_049687035.1 Steroidobacteraceae bacterium | reverse complement strand
GGCGCCAGCGGGGCCGCGTGCCCCCTGGCGTCGGTAGAAGCCCGCTTTCAGGATTTCGGTTCCAACGACGTACAGGGTCGCGATCGCGACCAGCGTCAGCACCACCCCCGCCGGCAGTGGAGTAAAGCCGAGCAGCGACGCGTAAGGCAGGTAGGGGATCGCGAAAGTCAGTGCCATCACGCCGATCGAACTCCAGAGCAGCACGTTGCCCGGGCGGCTGCGCCAGAACGGGCGCTGCGTCCGTACCACCAGTGCGATGACCAGTTCCGTGAGCAGCGATTCGACGAACCACCCCGTGCGGAAAAGTTCGGGTGGAGCGGTGAAGACCCACAGCAGCAGGCCGAACGTCAGGAAGTCGAACAGCGAACTCAGGCAGCCGAACTCGAGCATGAAGCGGCCGAGGAAGCGCATGTCCCACCGTCGCGGCCGGTCCACCAGTTCGGCATCGACGCTGTCGCCGGCGAGACCCACCGCCGGCACGTCCGACAGGAAATTGTTGAGCAGGATCTGACCTGCGAGCAGCGGCAGGAACGGCAGGAACAACGAAGCCACTGCCATGCTGATCATGTTGCCGAGGTTGGCGCTCGTCGTCGTGAGGATGTACTTGAGGGTGTTGGCGAACGTGCGCCTGCCTTCTTCGATCCCTTGTCGAATGACGCCGAGGTCGCGTTCCAGCAGTACGAAATCGGCAGCCTCGCGCGCCACGTCCACCGCGCCTTCCACGCTGAGACTGGTGTCGGCCGCATGCATCGCCGGCGCGTCGTTGATGCCGTCGCCGAGAAAACCCACGACGTGACCGGTCTTCTTCAGCGCGAGGATGATGCGTTCCTTCTGGTTCGGGTCCACCTCGGCGAATACGACCGTCTGCTCGGCGGCGTGCCAGAGTGCGTCGTCGTGCAGCTCGTCGAGCTGCAGTCCGGTCAGCATCCGGTCGGCGCGCAAACCGACGCTCGTTGCCACGTGCCGTGCCACTGCCGCTGAATCCCCCGTGATGAGCTTCACCGCGACGCCCAGCCGTCCGAGATCCACCAGCGTGTCGCCGACGCCTGCCTTCGGCCGGTCGAGAAACGTGAGGAAGCCCTCGAATGCCAGGTCGACCTCGTCGTCGCGGCCGTAACTCGTCTGTGCCTGCATTTCGCGCGTCGCGACGGCGAGCACGCGGATGCCCTGGTTGCTCCAGCCCGCCGCGCGCTCGCGCAGCCGCTCGCGTGCTGCGTCATCGATCGGCTGGCCGTTGGACTGGCTGGAGCAGACCGACAATACGGGATCAACCGCTCCCTTCGAGAGCAGGCGCGCACGATCGCCAGTGCGCACGATCACGCTCAGGCGCTTGCGCACGAAGTCGTACGGGATCTCAGCCACCTTTTCGACGCCGACGAGATCGGGTTGGTGTGCCTTCTGGATCGCCTCGTCCAGCGGATTGACGAGGCCTGCCTGCAGTGCCGCATTGGTCGCGGCGATCTCCATCACCGCTGCCGAGGGCGCTCCCGCACTGTCCCAGGCGCCGTCGAGCTGCACGACGCCTTCCGTCAACGTGCCGGTCTTGTCGGTGCAGAGCACGTCCATGCTGCCCAGGTTCTCGATGGCATTGAGCCGCCGTACCAGGACGCCATGCACGGCCATGTTGCGCGCGCCGCGCGCGAGGTTGACGCTGAGAATGGCTGGCAGCAGTTCCGGGCTCAAGCCCACGGCAAGCGCGATCGAGAACAGCAGCGTCTCGACCAGCGGGCGGCCGAGCAGCAGGTTGACCACCAATACGGCCACTGTCATGACGGTCATGGCCGACGTAAGCAGATAGCCGAAGTGCCGGATACCGCGGTCGAACTCGGTCTCCGGCGGCCGCAGCTTCAGCCGGTGCGCGATGGCGCCGAACGCGGTGTTGCTGCCCGTTGCAACGACGAGGCAGCGGGCGCTGCCACTGCGGACGCTCGTACCCAGGTGCAGGCTGTTGACGCGCTTCGCCAGCGGCGCGGCGACATCCGTCGTCCCGGGCTTCTTCTGCACTGGAAAGCTTTCGCCGGTAAGGACCGCCTCGTTGACGAAGCAATCCGTTGCTTCGAGCAGGAGACTGTCCGCGGGCACGACACTGCCCGCCGAGAGCAGAGCCACGTCGCCCGGCACGATCTCAGTGAGCGGCACCGAGCACGGTACGCCGTCGCGCAGGACCTGCGTGTGCACCTGCACCTTGGCACGCAGTTCCGCGGCAGCCGACTGCGCCCGATACTCACGCGAGTAGCCGATGCCGGCGCTGGCAAACACGATCGCGATCACGATGACGGCGTCGGTCCACTCGCCGGTGGCAACCGATGCGGCCGCGGCAAAAACCAGCAGGAGGAGCAGCGGGCTCTTCAACTGGTTCCAGAGGACGCCCAACCGCGTGAAGCCTTCGAACTCACCAATGGCATTGCGTCCGATGCTTTGCAGTCGCCCGGCCGCTTCTGACGACGACAGGCCGTCCGTCGTGGAGGAGAGTCGCGTGGCGACGTCGCCCGCAGCGAGCGACCAGTAGGGCAGGGCATCGACGCTGCCCGCGCGCTCCGTCCGTTCCACGGCGAACGTGCGGGACAGCACCAGGCCCGGGATCATCGGCAACCAGAAGCTGAGGCCGCGGAACAACAAGGTCGCGGAGAGGCCCGCTGCGACAGGCACCCCGACGAGCGCGAGCGCTCCCACCGCAGCCGCTTCGAAGGTGCCGAGCCCGCCGGGCAGGAATCCGATGCTGCGCATGACCGAAGCGATCATGAAACTCGCGAACACGGCGCCGGCGCTGGCGTCGACCCCCAGCGACTTGAGCAGGATCCACAGGGTGGCGGCGTCGAGCAGCGCGATCAGCATCTGCAGTGCCGTCGCGCGGACCAGCAGCGTCGGGTCGTGGACGAGACGCGGGCTGCCCTGTTGCAGCAGCTCGACGAGCCGGCCCACTACGGGCAATTCCTGCAGGCGCGCGGCGATCCGTCCGGGCTGCTGGCGAGTCAGCGACAGGACTGCCGTGATCAGCGCGCTGCCGTAGCAAAGGAACAGCACGGCAACCGTGACGATCAGCGGAGTCGCGTGGCCTTCCCAGGTCAGGAGCACCAGGGCGATGGCGAGATCGATGACGTAGGCAATGTAGAACGACGCTGCGTCCACCGCGACGGTCGACATGACCGTCGTGCGTTCCACCCCGTTCTGGATCAGCGCGCGCGCGACGATTGCGGCACCGCTCGCTCCCATGGTCGGCACGGCCTGGTCGATGAACAGCTTGACCAGGCTCAGGCGACACGCCAGCGTGAAGGGCACGGATGTCCCGACTCGTTGCAGCACGGCGCGCCAGACGCCGGCTTGCGCCACGTACGTTCCAGCTTGCAGGACGAGAGCGAGAATCAGCCAGGCGGGACGCGCATCGTGGATCAGGTTCACGATCGCGCGTTCTTCGGCGGCATGCAGCACGACGAAGACAACGGCGGCGACGCCAGCGGCGCCAAGCAGCCAGGGAAGCCAACCCACGGGGCGTCGTTGGGTCATTTCGGCCAACCGCATGCGGGCATCGGCAGACCCGGCCCGATGTCGAATTGTGCACGCGGGGAGCCGAAGCAGCATCGCGACTATCCCGCATCGCACGTCGCGACCCGCGCGGTAAGCTTGGTGCAGCTGCCGCCGCCTGCAGGGAGCTGATCCGCGTGAGCCACAAGCACGAAAGCCTGCTGCGCACGATCTTTCACGATCCGATCAGCGCCAACATCCATTGGCGTGAGATCGAGTCCCTGCTGCATCACCTCGCCGCCGAGATCGAGCCCCTGTCCGGGGCCCGCCTGCGCGTGAAGCTGAACGGCGTCGAGGGCATCCTGCACCGGCCCCACCACGGCAATACGCTCGACAAGAACGCGATGCGACACCTGCGCGAATACCTGGCGCACGCACGTTGCACGCCATCGCAGTACGAGCAGAGTCACCCCTGAGTCGCCTGCTGGCGCGACTCAGACGGACTCTGCGAGTCGCCGGATGTCCTGCGGTTCTATGTCCATCGCGCGACCGAAGCCCGCGACGTACGTGCCGGCGACGAACTGCAGTCGATAGAGCGTGAAGTCGCCGAGCCCGAAGGTGATGCGGCTGTCGGGGAAGCGTGCGAGGTACAGCTCGCGGCCCGCCTCCCACTCGGCGCTCTTGCGTGCAAAAGGCTGCACCGTGCAATCGAACATCAACCGCTCGATCTGCAACGGATCCTTGTCGGGCCCGTCCTGCTCGTGGATCAGGATGCCGGCATGTGCCCCGGCCGTCAGGCCTTGCGTATGCCGTGCAAGCCTCGACGCGTGCACGAGCACTGCCGACCGGTCGGCCACGGGAACGAAGGGCAGCAGCCCGGCATACGGGCCCTGCCCGGTCTGCACGGCGAGCGTGAGAATGCGCTGCCGGTCGAGCATCGACTGCAGCGCGCGAATGGTGGACTTGAGCATGAACCAAGCTTAGCGGAGCGCGCCGCGGCCGGGCATCCGCAAAACCACGACCGCCGGCACGACCAGGCCCGCGCCCGGCGGGATCCATTGCGTTGCCATGCGCATCTCGCGGGCTTCCTTGCCCGGGTGTATCGAATCAACGGGTCAATCGATGCATCAGGATCGCCGCGCGCTTCACTTGCAAAGGCAGCGAGTCGAGCTGCACGTACTCACCCGGCGCGTGATCGTTATCGCCGTCCGTGCCGAGACCATCGAGGCAGGCGAGGCGTCCATCGCTGCACACGAAAGCGATGTCACCCGCCCCGCGCTCGATCGGCGGCTGTGCGACGACAGGACCCGCGCCGAGATCGCGGCTCACCGAGTCGAGCACGCCGAGGATGCGTTCGCTGCCGGGATTCGGCGCCATCGAGGGATACTCGTTCGCGACGACGATTTCCGCCGACGTCTTTGGCAGGCTCGCGGCGACGATCGTCTGCATCTTTGCGCGTGCCGATTCGAACTGGGCGGCGCCGAGGTAGCGGAGGTCGCCTTCGACGCGGACTTCGCGCGGAATCACGTTGGTCTTGCCGAGCGCGGTGCCGCTCTTGCGCTCCGTGTCATAGCTCACGTTGGTGCCGCCCACGATCACCGATGGGTTGTACGTCAGGTTGGGTTCGCGCAATTCGATCCGGAACTGGTCGAGGATGCGTGCGGCCTCGAAGATGGCGCCGAAGCCGCGCGTATCACCGAACACCCCGGACGAGTGACCCTGCACACCGGTAACGTGCAGCTGCCACGAGCCGATGCCGCGGCGGCCGATGACGGCCTTGCCGGGCGCAGAGCCCTCGAACGCCAGGGCGATGTCGGAATCCGCGGCCGCAGCCAGCAGCGATTCGCGCGTGACGAGCTGCGGCGAGCCAGGGTCTTCTTCGTCACCCGTGAAGACGACCGTGATGTTCATGGCACGGAGTTCGCCCGTGGCCTGCAGTGCGCGCAGGGCCTCGAGTGCGACCAGGTTGCCGCCCTTCATGTCGGAAGATCCAGTGCCGTAGGCCCGGTTGCCGTCGCGCCGGAACGGTTCACCCTGCAGGACCGTGTCGAGGTGACCGATCAACAGTAAACGTGGGCCGCCGCGCTTGCCCCGGTGGGTCGCGACGAAATGCCCCGCACGCTTCATCTCCGCGGGCACCTCGACCCAGCGCGTCTCGAAGCCGAGCGCGCGAAACTCGCGAGTGTAGATTTCGCCCACCGCGCGCACGCCGGCGAGGTTTTCGGTGGCGCTCTGCACGTTGACCGTTTCAGCCAGCAGCTCGATCACCGCGTCGGTCCGCCGATCGACGGCGGCGACGATCCGCTTTTCGATGGCGGACGGAGCCGCGTGAGCCGTGCCGGCCGCAAGCAGTGCCAGTACGAACAGTGCTATGGACGAGAGTCGCAAGGTGAGGGGCGCTGACGCGCGTGCCGGTCAGTGCAGCAG
>JBAVIQ010000626.1:0-4136 GCA_049687035.1 Steroidobacteraceae bacterium | reverse complement strand
GGACTTGCCAGCGTTCACGCAGTTCGTCGTCAACATGTCGCGCTGGATGCAGGCGAAAGGCTGGCTGCTGCTGATCATGTTCGGCGGAATCGTTTTCACTTTCGGCTACTTCTACAAGCGCTCGCGGCCGATGCGGCAGTTCATCGACAAGATGTCGCTGCAGATCCCGGTCATTGGACCAATCCTGAAGAAGTCGGCCATCGCGCGCTACGCACGTACCCTCGCAACGATGTTCGGCGCCGGCGTGCCGCTCGTCGAAGCGATGAAGTCCGTCGCGGGCGCCACCGGCAACATCATCTACCAGGACGCCGTGCTGAGAATGCGCGACGAAATCGCCACCGGCATGCGCATGCAGCGCGCGATGGAGAACACGGGCCTGTTCCCGAACATGGTCGTGCAGATGATCGCGGTCGGCGAAGAGTCGGGCTCGCTGGACGAGATGGCCGCCAAAGTCGCCGACTTCTACGAAGCCGACGTCGATGCCGCCGTGGACGCATTGAGCAGCCTGCTCGAACCGATGATCATGGTCATCCTCGGCGTGCTGGTCGGCGGCCTCGTCATCGCAATGTACCTGCCGATCTTCAAGCTCGGTGCGGTCATCTGACGCACTTGCAACGCCAGCACCGACTTTAGACCGACTGAAGACGCCGCGCCCCTGCGCGGCGTCTTCACATGGGGAACCGCACGGATGACCGACCTCGCTGAAATCCTCGCCTCGACGCCCTGGTTGCTGGCTGCAGTCGTGTTCGTCTTCAGCCTGCTCGTCGGCAGCTTCCTGAACGTCGTCATCCATCGCCTGCCGATCATGCTGGAACGCGAGTGGAAGGCTCAGGCCAGAGACCTGCTGGCGGATGCCGCACACGCCGGAGAGCACAGCCCACCCGGAACCCAGACTGCCACCCCCGACGAGCGCTACAACCTCCTCGTCCCCCGCTCCCGCTGCCCCAGGTGCAACGCTGAAATCACGGCGTGGCAGAACATCCCGGTGGTCAGCTGGCTGCTGCTCGGCGGCAAGTGCGCAAATTGCCGCACTTCGATTTCTGTCCGCTATCCAATCGTCGAGTTCGCCACGGCAGCGCTTTCGGCCGCGGTCGCCCTGCACTTTGGCTGGCACTGGGAGACACTCGCAGCACTGCTGTTCACCTGGGCCCTGATCTCCCTGACGGTGATCGATCTCGATCACACTCTGCTGCCCGACCTAATCACGATTCCGCTGTTGTGGCTGGGCCTGCTGTTGAGCCTCTTCTGGTATGCGGACCTCAAGGCGCCCGCTCCGACGGATCCATCCTCCGCGATCCTCGGCGCCGTCTTCGGCTACCTGATCCTCTGGACCGTCTACTGGGTCTTCAAGCTCGCCACGGGCAAGGAAGGCATGGGGTATGGCGACTTCAAACTGCTCGGCGCGCTCGGCGCCTGGATGGGCTGGCAGATGCTGCCGCTGATCCTGCTGCTCTCCGCGTTTTCCGGTGCCGTCATCGGCATCGCGTTGATCCTGCTCCGCGGCCGGGACCGCAACGTGCCGATCCCCTTCGGCCCTTACCTCGCGGCGGCCGGCTGGATTGCGCTGCTGTGGGGACCGCAGATCATGGGCGGCTACCTGACGTTGGCCGGCCTGCGCCATTGATCGCTTGCGCACGACCGTGACGTCGACGGCACCACAACCCACTTCCCGACCCTTCCGCGTCGCCCTCACCGGCGGCATCGCCAGTGGCAAGACCACGGTCGCCGATCTGTTCGCGGCATACGGCGTGCCGCTGGTCGACACCGACCTCATCGCCCGCGAGGTCGTCGAGCCCGGCCAGCCGGCGCTCGCTGCCGTCGCCCGGGCCTTCGGCAGTGACGTACTCGACCCCGACGGCGGGCTCGACCGGCGTCGGCTGCGCGAGATCATCTTCAGCGACGCCACGGCACGCGCCCGGCTGGAAGCGATCCTGCATCCGGCCATTCGCGCCGAAATGGAACGCCAGTCGGTTGCCGCAGCACAGGCCGGGCCGTACCAGATGCTCGTGATTCCGCTGCTGGCCGAGGGTGGCCGACGCGATCACGTCGACCGCGTCCTGGTCGTGGACGCGCCGGAGACCCTGCAGGTCGAACGCCTCATGGCACGGGACGCCGTCACCCGTGAACAGGCGGAGGCATCGCTCCGCGCCCAGGCGCAGCGTGAGACGAGGCTGGGCATCGCCGACGACGTCGTGACGAACACAGGGCGGATCGAGGACCTGCGCGCGCAGGTCGCCGCGCTGCACGACCGATATGTGAAATTGGCGGCGGCAAGCAGGGAAGGCAAGGTTGTGCCGCCAAACGGCCATGCCGCACAATAGTCGGCCATGAACTCAACCGAGGCCGCAGTTCCCTCCGCGGATGCGGCGACCCGCGTCGTTGCATACGAACAGCCGCTCAACGAGCGGATGCGCAACTTCCTGCGCCTCGATTTCCTGTACCAGCAGGCCGTGCACCATCACGCCCTGCCCGATCCCTGGTCCACCCGGGCCGCCGTCTCTTCGCTGCTCGAGATCCTCGCAATCACGCAGCGAGGCGACATCCGCAGCGAGGTACTGAAGGAACTCGAGCGGCAGATGCACTACTTGTCGGCCTTCAACTCACGACCGGGCGTCGATACCGCGCGACTCAAGCTGCTGCTGACCAAGCTGCATCGCATGCGCGAGGAACTGAGCACGGTCGGCGCGCTCTTCATGCAGAAGCTGCGCGACTCCGAGTTCCTCAACGCGATCAAGCACCGCAGCACCATCCCCGGCGGCACCTGCGAGTTCGACCTGCCCGACTACACCCACTGGCTCAACCAGCCGGATGAAATCCGCGGCGCGGACTTCGCGAACTGGCTGGCCGTGATCCGTCCGCTCGGCGAAGCAATCTCCGAGCTGCTCTGGATGACGCGCGAACAAGGCAGGACGCGTCGCGAAGTCGCAGCCAACGGCGTGTATCACCTGACGCTCGAGCGCGACGTGCCCGTGCAGCTGATCCGCATCGTGTTGCCGCGGGGCACCGACATCTACCCGGAGATCAGCGGCAGCCACTACCGCGTCAGCATCCGCTTCCTCTCCTGGCAGGACGCGGGCACGCACCCGGTGCAGATGACGGTCGAGGTCCCGTTCATGCTCGCGCTCTGCACCTGACCGCAGGCCCCCGAGCCGCGAGCAGGCCGCCATGCCGACGTTTCCGTGTCCCACGTGCCAGCGCCCGGTGGAATGGTCCGCCGCAGCGCAGTGGCGCCCGTTCTGCAGCGAGCGCTGCCGGCTGATCGACCTCGGCGCGTGGATGACTGAAAAACACGCGATTCCCGGCGAGGAAATCTCGCCGGACGGCGTCCAGCCATCGAGCGACGAACCCGACAAACCTGACGAACCGCCGCGACACTGACGAAGCACTGAGAATCCCTTGGATCCCGACTTCTGGCATCAACGTTGGCAGGCCCGTCAGATCGGATTTCATCAGTCCGCTCCGCATCCCTTCCTCGAACGCTGGTGGCCCTCGCTCAACGTGACGGCGGGATCTCGCGTCTACGTGCCGCTATGCGGCAAGAGCCTCGACATGGTCTGGTTGTCGGTGCGCGGCTACCGCGTCGTCGGCTCCGAGCTGAGTTCGCTCGCGGTCGAGGAGTTCTTCGGCGAGCAGCAACGGACCGACGTACAGATCGAACAGCACGGCCCGTTTCACCGGCATCTATCCGGCGCGTTCGAGATTTTCGCGGGCGACGCGCTGCAACTCACGCCCGCACTGCTTGGCCCGGTGCAGGCGGCCTACGATCGAGCCGCGCTGGTCGCGCTGCCGCCTTCGATGCGCGAGCGCTACGTGCAGCACTTCGCCACGCTGATGCCGGCAGGCAGTCGCACGTTGCTGGTTGCGTTCGAATACGAGCAGACGATCAAGGACGGCCCGCCCTTCTCAGTGACCCCCGATGAAGTAGTGACGTTGTACGGTGGGAGCTTCCGGGTTGAGGAACTGGAACGCGTCGACATCATCGGTGAGAGCCCGAAGTTCGCCGCGGAAGGACTCGACGCGCTGCACGAAGTGGCGTATTCGCTGACCAAGCGCTGAGTGTCGAGTGAGTGTCGAGCGCCCGGTCCGGTTCTCTTTCCGGCGAGCGGAAAGGCAGACACGCTCGCCGGAAAGAGAAC
>JBAVIQ010000625.1:0-4795 GCA_049687035.1 Steroidobacteraceae bacterium | reverse complement strand
GAGGAACACCAGGTCACGGCCGACGGCCAGACCTATCCGCTCACGGAACCGTTTTTCGTCATCGCGACGCAGAACCCCTCGTACCAGGTCGGCACGTACCCGTTGCCGGAGTCGCAACTCGATCGCTTCCTGATGCGCATTGAACTCGGTTACCCGGCTGCATCGCTCGAGCGGCAATTGTTGTTGGGTCGTGACCGGCGCGACCTGCTCGCCGAACTCGCGACCGCGGTCACGCCGCAGCAACTGTTGCGCCTGCAGGGCGCCGTACCGAAGGTGCATGCGTCAGACGCGCTGCTCGATTACGTGCAGGCGGTGGCGCGCTACACGCGGCAGGCTCCGGAGTTCGAAGCCGGACTCTCGCCGCGTGCCGTGATCGCACTGCTGCGAGCCGCGCAGGCCTGGGCCTTCATGCACGGGCACGAAGGCGTGCTGCCGGAAGACGTGCAGGCCGTGCTGCCCTCCGTCGTCGGCCACCGCCTCGCTGCACGTGACGACGCCCGTTTCCGCAACGCCGGCGAGATCGGTCAACACGTGCTGGCGGCCGTCGCCGTTCCCTGAGCGCAATGCGCCGGCTGCTGCGGGACCTGCGGGCGCGTATCGATCGGCGCGCGCGCGCCTGGATCCGGCGCCGACAGGGTGCGGACACGGATCCTGTCGAACTGAGTCGCCAGCGCATCTACATCCTGCCCACCCGGCTCGGCGTCGCGTATGGCGCGATGCTCTTCGCGATGCTGCTCGGCGGCATGAACTACAACAACAACCTGGGACTCGGCCTCACGTTTCTGCTCGTGAGTCTCGGCCTCGTGACCATGCATCACGCACACGGCACGCTGGCCGGGGTGCAACTGCGCCTGCTCGAGGCAGTCCCCGGGTTCGTGGGCAGCGATGTCCGGTTCCGCGTGCTGCTCGAGCATGCGTCGAACGTCGCCCGACCCGCCCTCGAGATCGGCTTCGCCAAGGACGACTTGGGCAACGTCACGGCCGACCTGCCGCCCCGGGGATCGAGCGAGGCCACGCTGATCCTGCCCGCGCAGCGTCGCGGCCGTGTCGCGCTCGAGCGCTTCATCGTTTCGACCAGTCATCCATTCGGCCTGTTTCGCGCCTGGGCCGTCGTGCATCCCGCGTATTCGGCGATCGCCTGGCCCAGGCCCGCGGAGCGGGCCATGACGCCACCGCTCACCGCGACGGATACCGGAGGTGCGCAATCAGGGGCCATCGGTGCAGAAGACTTTGCCGGCTTGCGGCCGTTCCAGGCCGGCGACTCGCTGCGGCGCGTGGCGTGGAAAGCCTATGCGCGCGGCCAGGGCCTGTACACCAAGCAGTTCGCCGGCACCGACGTCGTCTCGCACGTCTTCGATTACGAGACACTTGCGGGGCTTGCCGTGGAGTCGCGGCTGGAGCAACTCTGCCGCTGGGTGCTCGATGCCCAGGAGCATGGCGAGGCCTTCGCCCTGCGCCTGCCTGGCACGTCCATCGAGACCAACGTGGGACCGGCCCACCGCGAACGTTGCCTGAACGCACTGGCGCTGTTCGAAGTGCCGGAGACTGCGCGTGCGTGAGCCGAACGCGCCGTCGCGGGTCCGTGGGCTGGACTGGGTGCTGGCTGCACTTGGCGCCGCCGTGGGACCTCACGTACCGCACCTGCCGGCGTGGGTCACGCTGCTGCTGCTCGCCGTGTGCGCGTGGCGCTGGACCGCCGACCTGCGGGGCTGGAGGCTCGCGCCCCGCTCCCTGCGCGTCGTCGTAGTGCTGGTGTCGACCGCCGCAATTTTCGGCACATACCGCACGCTGAACGGCATCGAGGCCGGGACGGCTCTCCTCGTGCTGATGGCGGCCGCGAAGCTGCTCGAGACGCGCACGTCCCGCGACCTCACCGTCATCGTCTTCATCGGCTGGTTCCTGCTCTACGCCGCGCTGCTGCGGGAACAGTCGCTGTCGCAACTGCCCTGGCTGCTCGGCAGTACGTTCCTGTCGGCGGTCGCCCTCATGCGCGTGCACGCATCTTCGGCGCAGGCCCCGGCACGCCACATCGTGCGACGCAGCCTGCAGCTGTTACTGCAGGCAGCGCCGCTCGCGGCTCTGTTGTTCCTGCTCTTTCCACGGCTGCCCGGGCCGTTCTGGGGCATCGATTCGCGCAGCGAGGCCAGGACGGGTCTCGATGACGAGATGACACCGGGTGACGTCTCCGACCTGAGCGCATCCGGCGAGGTCGCCTTCCGCGCCCGGTTCTTCGGTGTCACGCCGACGCCCGCACAACGCTACTGGCGCGGTCCCGTGCTGCACGAATTCGACGGGCGCAGCTGGCGGCGGCCGGACGCGCAGTCGTTTCCGCAGCCGCAGGTCAGGTTCCGCGGACCCGCCATCCGCTACCAGATCACGCTGCAACCGCACGCGCGGCGCTGGGTGCTGGCGCTCGACCTGCCCTCGGCATGGCCGGAACGCGAAGTGACGCAGTCGTACGACCTGACTCTGCTGTCGGCGCGCCCCATCAACAACGTAGCCGCCTTCGAACTCACTTCGCACTCGGGCTACATTGCCAGCCAGTCGCTGGCGGAATCGATGCGACGCACGGACCTCGCGCTGCCGCGCGATGGCACCAATGCCCGCAGCGTTGCGCTCGGACGGAATCTCGCGGCTCGCCACGTCGGCAACCCACGCGCCATCGTGAGCGAGTTGCTGACCATGTTCCGCGAGCAGCCGTTCGAATACACGATGCAGCCGCCGCGGCTGGCCGCCAACGCGGTCGACGAATTCCTGTTCACCACGCGCAAGGGCTTCTGCGAGCACTACGCCTCGGCCTTCACGGTCGTGATGCGCGCGGCCGGCGTGCCGGCGCGCGTCGTCACCGGGTACCAGGGCGGCGAGTTCAATCCGTTCGGCGGTTACCTGATCGTGCGGCAGTCCGATGCGCACGCATGGTCCGAGGTCTGGATCGAAGGCCGCGGCTGGATGCGGGTCGACCCCACCGCCGCCGTGGCGCCCGAACGCATCCGGGGCGGCCTGATCGATGCAGTCGCCGAGGATGAGCCGGTCCCTGGCCGGCTGCGCGACGCGAGTCCCATCTGGTTGCAGGTCGAAATGGGGTGGGACGCGGTCAACGACTTCTGGAACCAGCGCGTCGTGCGCTTCGACGCGCAGTCGCAGTTCGACCTGCTCGATCGGCTCGGCGTCGACGAACCTGACTGGCGCGCGCTCGGCCTCGGACTGGCCGGCAGCCTCGCCGCCTTTTTCGTGGTGCTGTCGACCTACCTCGCCTGGCGTTACCGGCCGCCCCCGCGGGACTGGCCCGGCCGGCTGCACGATGTCGTCGTCGCACGCCTGCGCAAGCGCGGACTGACGCCGGGTCCGGCCGAAGGCCCCGTCGCGTTCATCGAGCGCGCGGAACGGGACTGCCCCGACCTCGCGCGGACGCTGGCCGACATCCGCAAGCTCTACGCTGCGCTGCGGTACGGACCCGCGCCCCGGACGGACGACCTGCAGCGCCTCAAGCACGCCGTGAACTCACTGCGGCCTTGATGCCCCAGAGGCGCGACGAGCACGGCCTCGGGTATGCTGCGTCCATCTCAGGGGGAACCGACGATGGCCGTGACCGACAAGAAGTTCGAGGCAGCTGCGAACGACATCAAGCAGCTCACCAAGCGTCCCGACGACGAGGACATGCTGCGGTTGTACGCGCTGTACAAGCAGGGCTCCGAGGGCGACGTGCAGGGCGAGCGCCCGGGCGCTTTCTCTTTCGTCGACCGCGCCAAGTACGACGCCTGGGCGAAGCTCAAGGGCACCGACCAGGCGAAGGCGCGCGAGAATTACGTCAAGCTCGTCGAGCGGCTGAAGAAATCGTACGGCTGAATCGGACGTGAGCGCCGCGATCGCTGCCATCCTGGCGGTCGCCCTCGTGGTGCTCGCGGGCCTGCTGGTGCCGCCACTGTTGCGCCGACGCCGGCGCCGTCTCGCCTTCGACCAGTCATTGCCGGAGCCGCTGCGCGCCGCGATCGCGCGCAATGTTCCCGTCACGCGCTCGCTGCCCCCAGATCTTTCCCGCCGGCTCGAAGGACTCGTCATCTCCTTCCTGGCCGAGAAGCAGTTCGTCGGCTGCAATGGTCTTGCGATCACCGATGAGATCCGCGCGACGATCGCGGCGCAGGCGTGCCTGCTGCTGCTCGGCCGGCTGGGACTGTACGATGAACTGCAATCCATCCTCGTGTACCCTGGTGCGTTCTGGGTCGAGGACGAAGTGCACGACGACGACGGGCTGGTGACGCAACGTCGCCGCGAACTCTCCGGCGAAGCCTGGGACTCGCACCGGATCATCCTGTCCTGGGAAGACATCGAAGAGACTGCACGCCAGCCGGCGGACGGCTACAACGTCGTGCTGCACGAGTTCGCGCATTACCTGGATGCGGAAGGGCGCGGCCTCGCACCTCGCCCGCCCGGCGCTGTACCTCGCCCGCAATCGCGGGAGAAGTCGGCCCGAGGCCCGGTGAGGGCGATCGACGCCTGGCACAAGGAACTGATCGCCGAATACGCAGCACTCTGCGACACCGTGGATCGCGGCGAGCCGACGTTTCTCGATCCCTACGCCGCCGAGGACGAGATCGAATTCTTCGCGGTCGCCAGCGAGGAATTCGTCGAGTGCTCCGGGGAGTTGCGGGCAGCGCATCCGCGCCTGTATGCACTGCTGCGCGATTTCTACGGCATCGATCCCGCCGAATGGGCGGACGGTCGGTGAGGGCGTTCGTTCCGGGTGTTCCCCGGACGAGCGGAAAGGCAGACACGCTCGTCCGGAGAAGACCCGGAA
>JBAVIQ010000624.1:0-1564 GCA_049687035.1 Steroidobacteraceae bacterium | reverse complement strand
TCACTCGCAGACCCGCTCAGGGAAGAGGCGTGGGACGTGGTCAAGTCGCTGCAGGACCTCGGCCTGCGTGTCGTGCTCGTCTCGGGCGACCACGTGACCTCGGCAAGAGCGATCGCCGGGCAGGCCGGCATCAAGGAATTCCACGGCGGCGTCGATCCGGCCGGCAAGGCGGAGATGGTGCAGCAGCTGCATGCCGCAGGCGGCGTCGTAGCCATGGCAGGCGACGGCATCAATGATGCGCCGGCACTCGCGGTTGCCGACGCCGGTATTGCGATGGGCGCCGGTACGGACGTGGCCAGGCAGACGGCGGGCGTCGTGCTGGTGGGCAACGACCTGCGTGGCCTGCTCCGCGCGTTCCGGCTCAGTGAGAAGACGATGAGCAACGTGCGCCAGAACCTCTGGTTCGCGTTTGGCTACAACGCGCTCGGTGTGCCGCTTGCGGCCGGTGTGCTGTACCCGGTCTTTGGCTGGCTGCTGTCACCCTGGATCGCTGCGGCAGCGATGTCGTTGAGTTCGGTCAGCGTCATTTCGAACGCGCTGCGCCTGCGCCGGGCCAAGCTCGACTGACGGTCGTTTGCTACCATCGACGCATGAGCAAGTCCCTGGATTCCAACCCGCGCCGCGACGGCTACCGCATGCCCGGCGAGTTCGAGCCGCATGCGGGCTGCTGGCTGCTGTGGCCCGAGCGTCCCGACAACTGGCGGCTCGGCGCGAAGCCCGCGCAACAGTCGTTCGTGCAGCTCGCGACTGCCATTGCGGGCAGCGAACCCGTGACCGTCGGCGTCTCTGCGTCGCAATATGCCAATGCACGGCGATTGCTACCGTCGCAGGTGCGCGTCGTCGAGCTCTCGAGCAACGACGCGTGGATGCGCGACGTCGGGCCGACGTTCGTCGTCAATGACCGCGGCGGTATCCGCGGCGTCGACTGGCAGTTCAACGCGTGGGGCGGCCTGCAGGGCGGCCTCTATTTCCCCTGGGACCGCGACGATGCAGTGGCGCAGAAGGTCACCGAGATCGAAGGCTGCGACCGCTACCGGGCGCCATTCATCCTGGAAGGCGGCTCGATCCACGTGGACGGGCAGGGCACGGTGATCACCACCGAGGAATGCCTGCTCAATCCCAACCGCAACCCGGGTCTCAGCCGCGCGCAGATCGAGACCCAGCTCAAGCGTTACCTGAACGTCGAAGCCGTCATCTGGCTGGGCAGAGGCGTGCTGCACGACGAGACGGACGGCCACGTCGACAACCTGTGCGCCTACGTGCGGCCGGCCGAAGTCGTGCTGACGTGGACCAGCGACCGCAACGATCCGCAGTACGAGATCTCGCGCGCGGCCTACGAGCGCCTGGCGGACGCCCGTGACGCGCGCGGCCGTCGCTTCAAGGTGCACAAGCTGCAGCAGCCGGGCCCGTTGCACATGACCGCGGAGGAAGCCGCGGGCGTCGACGTCGCCGAAGGCTCGCAGCCGCGAGCTGCGGGCAGCCGCATGGCGGCTTCCTACGTCAATTTCTACATCGGCAATCGCCGCATCGTCGCACCGTTGCTCGACCCGCGCCGCGACCGGGA
>JBAVIQ010000623.1:0-3731 GCA_049687035.1 Steroidobacteraceae bacterium | reverse complement strand
AACGGCAATCGCCCTGCGTGAGTCCTCTAGGATCGCCTCCGCGAAAACCTGGCTGCAATTATCGCTCTCGATGCGCGGTAGGCGAAAAAGTGCTCGCTGCGGGAAACCGAGTTTTTCAACAGAATAGACCCGAAGCGGTCACCGGGAAACGGTGTCGCTACTGCCGCGTGAGCCCTCAAGTCGAACAGAATCCCGCGCAGGATTCGTCACGGGGTATGCGCCCTCGGTGCGCAGCCGCTCCAAGAGCGAAGCGCCGTCGTGTGCTCGCGCGAAGGCCGCTTCAGCCTCGGTGATGCCGACCACTTGCACCAGATCAAAGCACCCTGACTCGAGTCGCTGTGTGCCACGGGATGCTTCAAGAGGCGCGAGCATCAATGTCTGGATATTGGATTCCTTGTCCCAGACAGGGCTTCGAAGCGGTAGCCGATCGAACGCCGCTAGGGGGGCGTGGCCCGGGTACCGGTCGTGACACAGCAGTATCTGGTACGCCATGAGCTGCCAGAGTCTGCGAATGGCCCGGTCACCCTGGACAGTCGACTCCAACACGAACTCGCAGCCCAAGCCGGAGTCGGCCTCGGAGTCTGCATCTTCTGCCTCCCATGGCGTGGACATACCGGAGGTCACGTAAACCCACGACGCTCGTTGCGATGTGGGTGCGTATTCGAGCACGCCGTAGTGAAGCCATCGTGGGTCCACATCGGCTTGGCTAAATTTCGTCGCGAATAGATCGTAGGGGATCACGAAGATGCCCCGGACCGCGCTGCCAAACAACGCCGGATACAGCGTCTCGTCGCGGTACTCCCAAACACGCTCGAGCAGTGTTTCATCCACTGAACATTACCCTCACTTACCTGCCGAGGTTACTGCTGCAAGAGCGGACGGTCGCTGGCGAAAGGCGACCCAATCAAGACGGTCGCCGATCTGACGCTGCGACGCGTAGAGCGCTGTCACCGGTCGCGCAGCTTCGCAATACACTGGTCGCGCTTCGCGTGGAGCGCAACTTCTGTAACGCCGGCAAGTGCACGGCTGCGCGCGTCAATCTCGGCGGCGCGGAGTTCGTGTCGATCCACAAATAAATCACCCGTTGGATAGACGCCAGGACAGCCAACTTCTGTTGCAACTGCCTGAAGATACGCCGCGGGATTAGGTCGGATTGCTCGTCCAAGAATCTCGTCGAGATACTCTGCTGTCTCTGCCGAAAGTTCGAATTGGTATCGCTTTCTGCACTTTGGCTGCCGCAACGGCCGATGGGGCTTTGAGGTAAGCTTCCCAAGCCGTCTCGGCCAACGCTGGTGCCGATACCAAGAGCAGAAGCGGCACTGTGAGTATCGACTCGCGGATCGTCACGGCTGCACATCCTTGCGTCTTGTGGCCACGCTTCGACCGTCCGGTCCTGGCCGAACCCGGTTCAAGACGAAGGTCTGCTTCCTACCCGCAAACCTCGCGCCGGCCAATACGATTCGGTGGCAGAGCCTGATCATTGGCGATTAGTGAACAGGGGCCAGTGCCCACTATTCACTAATCACTTCTTCAGGAGATCGCCGGCATCGAGGCCGAGGCGCTCGATCGTCGACAGCACGCGCGGCCATTCCGTCGCGAGGAATTTCTCACGCTCGTCGCGCATCAGGGTCACGCGCGCACCCGGCGTGACGAACATGCCGCGGCCGCGACGCTTCTCGACCAGCCCCTCGTCGACGAGCTGCTGGTAACCTTTCAGGACAGTGAGCGGATTGAGCGTGTGCTCGGCGGCAACGCTGCGCACGGAAGGCAGTGCCTCGCCTTCGCTGAGCGTCCCTTCGAGGATCATGGCCACCACCTTGTCACGGAGCTGGCGGTAGATCGGCTGGTTGTCGTTCCAGGTGGAGTCCATGCGTCGTCAAAGTTCGGAACATGGTGGTGCGCTGCTCTACTGTAGCAGAGCACCGAGGCCGGTCCCTTCAGGGGTGACCGGTGCGCGATATCGCGATGGCGGGGTGCGCATCGAGGGCCGGGAGCATGATGGCCTGAAGTGCCACCGGCCTCGATGCGACCGTAAACCCGGCGATCAGCCAGACGATGACGGCGAGGACGGTTGCACAGAACCTTTCCGACGTTTTCATGGCGGTCACCTCATCCGTGAACGGGTTTCCTTGGTGTTGTAGTTAACTACAACACTAAACACATTGCAAGCCCCTTCGTATAAGTCGAAGCGGGCTGTCGCGGCTTTCTGGCAAAGCCCGCTTTGCAGCGCGTTAAAATACGCAACCCCGGACAGACACGAGCGACGGGCGTCCTGACCCGCCACGAGCGACCCGGGATCCGACACAACAGAGAGAGTTCCCCCATGAAGACCCCCGTCAACGTCGCCATCACCGGCGCCGCGGGCCAGATCGGCTACGCGCTCGCCTTCCGAGTGGCCTCGGGCCAGATGCTCGGTCCCGACCAGCCGGTCAACCTGCACCTGCTCGAAATCACGCCGGCTCTCGGTGCGCTGCAGGGCGTCGTCATGGAACTCAACGACTGCGCGTTCCCGACGCTGAACAAGATCGTGGCGACGGACGACGCGAAAGTCGCATTCAAGGATTGCCACGCCGCGCTGCTCGTCGGTGCGCGTCCGCGCGGCCCGGGCATGGAGCGCAAGGACCTGCTGCTCGCCAACGCGCAGATCTTCTCGGCGCAGGGCAAGGCGCTCGACGCCGTCGCTGATCGAAAAGTGCGCGTGCTGGTCGTCGGCAACCCGGCAAACACCAATTCGCTGATCGCGATGAAGAACGCGCCGGGCCTCGATCCGAAACGCTTCACCGCGATGGTCCGTCTCGATCACAACCGCGCGCTGTCGCAGTTGGCGGAGAAGACGGGCACACACGTGACTGACCTGAAGAAGGTCATCATCTGGGGCAACCATTCGGCGACGCAGTATCCCGACCTGCACCACGCGACGGTTGCGGGCAAGCCCGCGCTCTCGCTGGTCGACCAGGCCTGGTACGCCGAGACGTTCATTCCCGTCGTACAGCAGCGCGGCGCCGCCATCATCAAGGCGCGTGGCGCGTCGTCCGCCGCATCGGCTGCATCGTCCGCGATCGACCACATCCGTGACTGGGTGCTCGGCACTCCGGCCGGTGACTGGGTCTCGATGGGCGTGCCGTCGGACGGCAGCTACGGCATTCCGGAAGGCGTGATCTACGGCTTCCCGGTGACCTGCAACGGCGGCATGTACGAAATCGTCCAGGGCCTGAGCATCAACGAGTTCAGCCGCGCGCGCATGGTCGCGACGCACAAGGAGCTCCTCGAGGAACGCGACGGGGTCAAGGACCTCATCTAGGAAGGGGTTAGGGGTTAGTCGGAATAACTTCCGGCCCACTGTCAAAACCCGACCTCGCTCACTGGCGGTCGATGGATGCGACTCCATCGCCCGTCTTGCCATCCGCAAGCCATGAACTCGGAACATAAGAACAAGCTGCGCGACGTGATCTTCGGCGCGCCGCGCGACCCGATGGCGCCCGAGACGCGCAAGCACATCGCGCTCGCCGCGTTCCTGGCCTGGATCGGTATCGGCGCCGACGGCTTGTCCTCCTCCGCGTACGGTCCTGCCGAAGCGTTCATGGCGCTGGGCACGCACAGCCAACTCGCGCTCTACCTCGCGGTCGCCACCGCGTTCACCGTGTTCGTGATCTCGCTGGCCTACAACCAGGTCATCGAGCTGTTTCCGAACGGAGGCGGCGGTTACAAAGTGGCGACCAAGCTCGTCGGTC
>JBAVIQ010000622.1:0-8339 GCA_049687035.1 Steroidobacteraceae bacterium | reverse complement strand
GCGAGGATGAACCCGCGCGACTCGATGCCCGCGACGGCGTCTACGGCGTCCCACTCCTGCGCGGTGAACATGCCCTCGATCGACTCGATCGTGGCCCCGAAATGCCGGCGCAGCAGTGGGCTGATGTCACGGAACAGGATGCCCGGCTTGGGGAAATCGGGGATGTCGACGACGAACTGCTTCAGGTCCTGCATGCACCCCTCGGCCAACGCGCGCGCAGCGTAGCGAAAAACGGCGGCCGCCGCGACACGGTCAAGCCGCGGCTGCCGGCTTCTGGCAAAATCGCCCGCCGTCAGGAGGAACACCAGTGAACGTGAGCGAAGCCGTAGCGAGCCGCATGAGCTGCCGCGCGTTTCTCGACACCCCGGTCCCCGGCGACACGCTGCGTGCCATCCTGGACGCGGCCCGACGCACGCCGTCCGGCGGCAACCTGCAGCCATGGTGGGTGTATGCGCTCACCGGCGAGCCGCTCGCCGAGCTGAAGGCGCTGGTGCGCGAAAGAGTCATGACCAACCCGCGCGGCGACGGCACGCAAGAGTACGACATCTACCCACCCGGCCTCGGCGAACCCTATCGCACGCGCCGATTCAAGGCCGGTGAAGACCTCTATGCGACTCTCGGCATCCCGCGCGAAGACAAGATGTCGCGGCTGCTGCAGCTGGCGGGCAATTACGACTTCTTCGGCGCACCCGTCGGGCTGTTCTTTTACCTCGACCGCAGCCTCGGCCCGCCGCAGTGGTCGGACGTCGGCATGTACATGCAGACGGTGATGCTGCTGGCACGCGAGCACGGTTTGCACACGTGCGCCCAGGAAATCTGGTCGCTGGTGTCGGTTACCGTACAGAAGCGCCTCGAAGTGCCTGCGAACCTGATGCTGTTCTCCGGCATGGCGCTCGGCTACGCGGACCTGTCGCACCCCATCAACACGCTGCGCACCGAACGCGCTGCGCTTGAAGAATTTGTCAGGATGAAGGGGTTCGACGCGCTGTAGACGTCCGCAGAACGGATTCCTCAGGGACGAACGGGACCAGCGGCTCGAGTTCGACGTACCCGCCGACTGCGCCGCCTGAGGGTGGGTTTCAGCCCCGATCGCGCCGGCCGCGGCGTGCAGCCATCGGGTGCTCGACCCGGCGAACCTTGTCAGCGAAGTGGGTCAGGCTGAGCCACGGATGGCGCAACAGCATGCGCGGCCCCGCGTAGCGCATGACCTCACGCGCAAGTTCCCGTGGCTGTGGCTTGTAGCAATGGATCGGACACTTCGCGCACGTGGGCTTCTCTGGCCCGTACGGACACTTCTCCAGCCGGCGCTCCGCGTAATCGAGGAAGCCCTGGCAGTCCGCGCATAGTCCGTCCGCGGTCGCGTGTGCATGACCGTGGCAATAAATGCCCACCATGACCTGCATCGTGCGCCACTCGCGCTGCAGACGGCCGCTTTCGAGACGGGGATCCATGGCGGCAGCATGCCCGGTGCCCGGGCCCGCGGCGCTCCGGAATTTCCACGACGCGATGCGGGCCGGCTCGCGTGGTGCGATTCAACGCTGCGTCACGACCGCCATGGTCGCGTTCAGCTTGGCGACGAGCTCCGAACGGCCCCCGGCCTCCGACCAGACCTGAGCTTCCACCACGGCGAGGCGCCGGCCGGGCTTCAGCACTTCGGCTCGGCAGCGCAGCTTCTCGCCTCGCGCCCCCCGCAGCAGGTTGATCTTGTACTCGGCGGTGACGACGAACTCGCCCGCCTGCAGGTCGGTGGACGCGGCTGCGCCGGCGCAGTGATCCGCCAGCGTGGCGATCACTCCGGCGTGGACCACCTGTGTCTGCTGCAGGTGCCAGGGTTGAATGGCGAGACTCGCCTCGCAGAACCCCGGCCCGAGGTCGCCGAGTTCGATGCCGAGGTGAGCGATGAACGGCGCCTGCTTGAACCCGCGCCGCAGGGCTTCGTCGATAGTCATGCGCCCGCTCCTGGTGTCCGGTGCGGAGCAGCGTGCAACAATGCGCGCCCCATGACCAGCCCGAACCCAAGGCCCGAAACCTCGGCGACACCGCGCGCACACGGTGGGCTGGTGGCCGCTATCGCTGCCTTCACGATCTGGGGCGTCCTGCCGCTCTACATGAAGCCGCTGCACGCTTTGCCCGCGCTCGAAATCATGGCGCACCGGATCGTCTGGAGTTGCCTGCTCGTGTTCGCCTGGCTGGCCTGGCGCGGCGATGTCGGCGCGGTGCGCACCGCCCTCGCAAACCCCGGGACGCGCAACCGGCTGATTCTCACAGCGGTGCTGATCAGCATCAACTGGCTGCTCTACATCTGGTCGATCGCCCACGGGCACGTGATCGACGCGAGCCTCGGCTACTTCATCAACCCGTTGCTCAACGTGGTGCTGGGTGTGCTCGTGCTCGGCGAGCGGCTCAACATGGCACAGAAGTTCGCAGTCGGCCTGGCCACTGCGGGCGTGCTGTACCTGGCGATCGTCGCAGGCCGCCCGCCCTGGATCGCGCTCGTGCTCGCGGCCAGCTTCGGCGGCTATGGGCTGATCCGGAAGGTGGTGAAGGTTGAAGCCGTGCCCGGACTGGCCACGGAAACGCTGTTGCTCACACCGTTCGCCTTGAGCTTCCTGCTGTGGTTGCAGATGCAGGGCACGGGCGCGTTCGGTCATGCCGCCCCGCACATCAATGCGCTGCTGCTCGGCAGCGGATTGGTTACCGCGCTGCCGCTCGCCCTCTTCGCCTACGGTGCACGCCTGATTCCGCTCTCCACCGTGGGGCTGGTGCAGTACATCGGTCCGACGTTGCAGTTCCTGCTCGGCGTCTGGGTCTTCCACGAGGCCTTCACCCTGCAGCGCGGCGTCGGTTTCGTGTTCATCTGGACCGCGCTCGCGGTCTATGCAGGCGACGGTCTCTGGCGCAGTCGCAAGCAGATGCCGTACTGGGGGCGTTGATCAACCCGGCCCACGGTAGCGCGTGCCGAACAGCCGATCGCCGATCGGGTACGTGATGTTGAAGTTGTACTGCGCCATCAACCGCGGATCGTGGTGATCCTGGTGCAGCCGGCGCAGGCGTCCCACGAACGGCCAGCGCGCCACCGCGTAACGGTCCGGCAGGTGGTACACGAGGTGCAGGACCTCGTAGTTCAGGAAGTACGCCAGCGAAGTCGCGGCGAAGAGCCAGCCGACGTTGCCGCTGGTGAAGCTCGCGAGCAGCAGCGCCACCGGCAGCGCGAACGTCGCGAGGAAGAACGTCATCAGGATCGGCGGAAACAGCACGGCCCGCAGGTCGCGCAGGCTGTCGACCGGCATCGCGACGTGGGTGAAAAAGCGGTGGTGCTGCCGCGTGTGCCGCTCATACACGAGCCCAAGGCCACGCGTCCTGTGGTGCATCGGCCCGCGATGGCCCCAGTACTCCGCAAAGTTCGTGTACAGGAACGTGAGCGGCACGGTCAGCCATTCGAGCGGCTGTACGTCCGCGAGCCGTGAGATACAGAGCGCGAGCGCCGCACCGCCGACTCCGAACGTGAACAGCAGGTGCAGCGCGCCGCGATAATGCGGCGGCACGAAGTCGCGACGGTATTCCGCGCGAAACGCGTCGACGCGCCCGGTTTCCTCTGCGGCAGACGTCATTCGAATTGCGCCCCGGTCACGCCACCGCGAGAAAAAGTGCAATTACGCTGCCGATGCCCACGAACCAGGCCAGCGACCGCAGCGTCGCCATGTCGGCGACGTAGAACGCTATGTAGAAGAGACGCGCCAGGATGAACACGACCGCGAACAGGTCGATGCGCCCCTGCGGCGCGCCGGCGATATGGGCGATGATGACCGCGGCCGCGAAGAACGGGAACGCCTCGAAGCTGTTGTGCTGGGCCGCGTTCGCCCGCTTGCGGAAACCCGACTGCGCGTTGAGCCAGTCGCGCGGATTGCTGTTGTCGAAGCGCTCGCCGCCGATCTTGGCAGTCAGCGTGCCGAAGTACGGCAGGAAGCCCGCCACCAGCACGCACCAGAAGGCTATCGTCATGCTCGTTACGCTCCCGTGGGGTTATCCGGAATGGAGCATACCGGATGCCCGCAGAGGGGGATCGTCCCGACTGGGAAGTTGGCCGCCGAGCCGCTAGTCTTGTGCAACAGGAAGACTCCCATGCCCTCATTCAGATCCACCAGTCGCGGCCGCCGGCTGCTCGTGCACCACCGGCTGCGCGGTCGCGCCTATCCGAAGCTCCCCTACTGGGAGCGGCTGCACCTGATGCTGCTGGAGGAGGCCGAGAAGCGCGGCAAGACTCCGCCGCCAGCGCCGCTGGTGCATGGACTGGAGTCCGAGCCCACGAAGGCAGACCGCATGGAGCGGCTCGACGAACAGGTCGCCTGGGCCGACCGTAACCAGCTGCTGCACCGGATCCAGATGTTCTTCGATGCCATGCCCGCGTCGGGCTGGGTCAAGACGGACAAGTAGCCGCCCGCGCTCGCGCACCGCCCGCCCGGCCGCGTGGTCGAGGGGCCCCCTCAGCGCCGGTTGACGAGCCACAGCCCTGCGAGACACAGCACGATGCCGACGCCGTGCGCGAGGTCGAGCTTTTCGCGGAACACCAGCACGCCGATACCCACCAGCAACATGGCGGCCGCGGTCTGCGTGACCAGCGCGCCCAGGCTCACTTCGAAACCCGTGCGGTAGAGCAGGATGAAGCCGAGGTCGAGCGCGATGATCGCCAGCGCCAGCGCGATCGCGGTCCAGTTGACCTGGCGCATTTCTTCGCGCCAAGCGAATTCGCCGGGAGCGAGCGCGAGCACGCCCGCGAACAGGAAAGTGACGGCACCGTAAGTCAGCATCAGCGACAGGAACGGGTTCGCGCCGGCAGGCGTCAGCTTGAGGATGACATGGTAGGCGACCGTGGCGACGATGGCGAGCGAGAGCCAGGCGAGTTGCATGAGTTGGGTCCAGTGGGCGAGCTTCAACCCGCCGAGTGATTGCTGCGGATCGCTCCGCGTTGCGCGTGAAGTTCTTCCAGGCGTTGCAATGGCGGGCGGGCGAACGCGTCGACTGCCTGCCGCAGCCGGGCCGACGCAGCCGCCTGCTTCGTCGCCGCATCTGCTGCAAACTCCACGACCTTGCCGACCGGCGCTTTCGCGTCGATCAGTGCGGCTTGCGCCATGCGCTCTCGTTGCCGGTCATCGATCGACAGCGAAAAATGCGGCGCCACGACTTCCCAGACGACCGCGGGCAGCGTCTCGTAGTGCACGAGCCGCCCCCGCCTGGCATCGAGACGACTCGCGGCCGTGCAGAACGCTCCATACAGTCGCGCAACGGACTCTTCCGGCGACTGCGCTGCGCCCTCTGGGTCGACATATCTTCGAAGCTCGCCGGCCGGCCCATCCGCGTCACGCATCCACCCGGCAGGCTGGCTGAGGAGCGACACGCCGACTTCGACCGGATCGCGCAGGCTGAACACCCAGGGCGAGGCTGGAAACGCCTCTGCCAGGAGGTCGCAGAACAGCGTGTTCCAGCTGCTGAACTTCAGCACATAGGGCTTGCGTGCATGGCGTGCGAAGGCGTCGCCCAGCGACCGCAGGGCAGCGACCAGTTCGTGCCGCGGCCACGGGTGGGGCGGCAACAGGATTTCATTGACCGGCAAGGGCTCGGCATAGACGACGAGGTTGTCGTTTGTCTTCAGCAACTGCGAGAGCAACGTCGATCCGCAACGCGCGACGTGAAAGACCAGGCCAGCCGGCGCGGTAGCAGGCGCCGCTTTGCCGACGTCTCCCCGGGCGACGTGGACGAACGATTCCGCCGCAGGGACCCGCACGATGGTTTCCTGCATGAACGCGTCGCGGAGTTCTGCGGGGCCGATTTCGCGCAGCGCCAGGTACAGGCCGTCCGGGCGCAGGACCGCGCGCGACGGCAGCGGATTCCCTCGGTTTTCCAGCATCTGGCCGCACCCGTGGTTCATGGACAGCGACGGATGGCCAATGCTAACGTCTATTCGTCATGCAATTCTCGGATTTCATCGCGCCGTTCGATGCGGAAAGCTTCCGCACGCAGTATTTCGGCAAGCTCCCGGTCCACATTCGCGGCAATGGCCACAGCCGTCCGAACCTGTTGCCGTGGTCGCGCTTCAATGAAGTGCTCGCGATCACGCCGTACTGGAACGAAGACACGCTGAAGGTCTACTTCAAGAGTCGCGCCGCGTTGCGGGAGAACTACTGCGACACGGCCGACCTGCGCGCAGGCGTCAGTGCTCCCGTCAACCCCGCCAAGGTCAAGGCGCTGATGGGACTGGGGGCCAGTCTCGTCGCCAATCACGTGCACCGCGTCTGCCCCGAGGTGGGGGCGGTCGCCAACATGCTCGAACACGAGTTCGCCGCGCGCGTGGCTGCCAACGTCTACTGCTCGTTCAAGGGAGTACAGGCCTTCCAGACCCACTTCGACCTGCACGACGTGTTCGCCGTGCAGGCGGAAGGCGAAAAGATGTGGCGCGTGTACGAGTCGCGGGCGGACGCGCCGGTCCTGCCGCTGCCACCGGGCGATGAAATCGAGAAATGGCTGACCGAGTCGCGCGGTCGCCTGCTGTTCGAAGTGCACATGCAGCCGGGCGACATCCTGTACCTGCCTCGCGGCCAGTACCACGACGCGCTGACGGGCTCGCAGGCTTCGCTGCACGTGACCTTCGGGGTCTCGCCGGCAACCGGTCTAGCCCTGTTCAAGCTGCTGGAGACTGCGGTGATGCAGGAATCCGCCTTCCGCGCCTATCTGCCGGATGCGCGCAGACGGGCGGACCTGCAGGAGCGGCTGGGCACCCTGGCGGACCGGATCAAGGCCGTGATGACGTCACCCGCCTTTGCCATCGACGTGCTGAACCACCAGCGTGACCTGTCCCGTGCGCCAGCGAATTACGAGTTGCCGGCACAAGCGCGGCCATCCTGGTATTCCGTCGCGCGCCGGGCCAGCGTCGCGCGCCGCGATCATGGCTTCGCCGTCGTCTTCGACGGTGGCGAGATCGCCGTGGGGGCCGCCTATCCGACCGTCGAGTGGATCCTGAAGCAGCGACTCTTCTCGCTGGACGACGCGGTCGCGCGGCAACCCGGCGTCGACCGGCTCGAGCTGCGCCACGACCTGGAGTTGCTCGTGAGGTCCGGCATCCTCGTCGAAACCGAGATGCAGCAGTAGCACACCGCGGGACGGCGCAGGGCGATGACCCAGAAAAAGAAGGCCCCGCAGTGCGGGGCCTTCTCGTCACGCATTCGCTCTCGCGAATTACATGCCCATGTCGCCCATGCCGCTCATGTCCGGCATGCCGCCATGCTTGTGCTCGTCATCCTTCGGGGCCTCGGCGACCATCACTTCCGTCGTCAGCAGCAGGCCCGCCACCGAGGCGGCATTCTGCAGCGCAAGACGGGTGACCTTCGTCGGGTCCAGGATGCCCATGTCGAGCATGTCGCCGTAGGCGCCCGTTGCGGCGTTGTAGCCGTACGTGCCCTTGCCTTCCTTGACCTTCGCCAGGACGACGGCAGCGTCTTCACCGGCGTTGGCCACGATCTGGCGCAGCGGTTCTTCGATCGAACGCGAGAGGATCTTGATGCCGATCGCCTGGTCTTCGTTGGAGGCGGTCAGGTTCGCAAGGGCCTTCTGCGCGCGGATCAGCGCAACGCCACCGCCCGGGACCACGCCTTCTTCGACGGCCGCACGCGTGGCGTGCAGCGCGTCTTCGACGCGGGCCTTCTTTTCCTTCATCTCGATCTCGGTCGCAGCGCCGACCTTGATCACGGCAACGCCGCCAGAGAGCTTGGCCATGCGCTCCTGCAGCTTTTCCTTGTCGTAGTCGGACGTCGCTTCTTCGATCTGCTGCTTGATCTGGGCGATGCGGCCCTTGATGTCGCCCGCCTTGCCGTGACCGTCGATGATCGTGGTGTTTTCCTTCTCCACGACGATCTTCTTGGCCTGGCCCAGGTTGGCCAGCGTGGCCTTCTCGAGCGTCAGGCCGACTTCCTCGGCGATCACTTCGCCGCCGGTCAGGACAGCGATGTCCTGCAGCATGGCCTTGCGACGGTCGCCGAAGCCCGGAGCCTTGACGGCCGCGACCTTGACGATGCCGCGGATGGTGTTGACGACCAGCGTCGCCAGCGCTTCGCCCTCGACGTCTTCGGCGACGACGAGCAGCGGACGGCCGGACTTGGCGATGCCTTCGAGCAACGGCAGCATCTCGCGAACGTTGGACACCTTCTTGTCATAGAGAAGGATGTACGGGTTCTCGAGTTCAGCCGACTGGCTGGCCTGGTTGTTGATGAAGTACGGCGAGAGGTAGCCGCGGTCGAACTGCATGCCCTCGACGACATCGAGTTCGTTCTGCAGGCCCGAGCCTTCCT
>JBAVIQ010000621.1:0-6486 GCA_049687035.1 Steroidobacteraceae bacterium | reverse complement strand
AACAATGCTTCGGGGAGCCACCGTCGCGAACCCTGCGACGCGAACCCGACAGCACTACGGCCATTCCCGCGCAGTCCCGCAGCACGCCGGCATGAAGGACAAACCAACTGCAGCCGAAAATGCGGTCACGGTGGTCGACATCAGCGACCCTACCGCAGCCAATACCGGTGTCGAACTGCTCGACCTGGATGCAGTGCAACTCCAGTCACTACCGCTTCGAGTTCGGCGGGTGATGATTCGCCTCGAATCGGCCGCTGTCGTGTTCCACTCGACCAACCTGCGCGTCCGGACGCGCACCAGCGTTCGCAGTGGCTTCCTCGCGTACGTCACGTTCGGCCCGCAGGCCCACGGGACGATCAATGGCTTGCCGGTTCGCCCCGGGCTCTTGCTCGCCGCAGAGTCGGAGATGGAAAACACGTTAGTCGCCGAAGGCGGCTGGGAGAGCATTACTTTTCTCTTGCCGCCAGAGGACATCCTTGCGCACCTGACGGCCCGGCAGCGCGCTGCCGAGTTTCATGTGCCAGAAGGAGCCGAGCCTTTGCAGGCCGACCCGGAAAGCGTTCGGCGACTGTTCGATTGGGGGAAATTGCTGGTGGACACTGCCTTGTTCCAGCCCGCACTTTTCGGGGAGCAAATGAAAGAGCGTGTGAACGCGCAGAACGAACTGCTCGAAACACTGCTTGCCACACTGAGGGTGGCTGATGGCTTCGAGTCCACACGCAACGACCGCACTCGCCAGGCACAAAGTGTCATCGTGAAGACCGCCGAGGACTATGCAATGGCGCAGCCCGGCGACCGTCTTTACGTGACCGACCTCTGCAAGGTCGCGCGGGTGAGCGAACGGACACTGGAGTACGCGTTCAAGGAGATCATGGGATTGACCCCCGTGACTTACCTGTCGCGGCTCAGGCTGCATCGCGTACGGCAGGCGCTCCTGGCTGCGACGCACGGATCGACGACGGTCACGACCGAGGCGCTCAACTGGGGCTTCTGGCATTTCGGCGAATTCTCGCGCGCATATAAGGAATGCTTCGGCGACCTGCCATCGGAAACATTGCGCCGCAAGCCTTGAGCTGACGCGATCGTGCGGAATTCCGATAGGCGGCACGACCGACTCACACGACACTGCGCTCCGCAAAATGCAGAAACACTCTGCAGGGGGAGCAACTTGTCCACACAGAATTTCGATCGCATGTATTTCGCCGAAGGGCGTTTCGTCCGAAGTGGCAGCACCTCGCTGCAGCAGGGAGTGAGGGCGATCCTGTTCGCGGCGCTTGCCAGCGCAGGCGGCGGTGTTCATGCGCAGGATGCCGGCGCTCAGCAGATCGAAGAGATCGTCGTTACAGCCGCGCGGCGCGAGCAGTCGTTCCAGGACGTGCCGATGGCCGTCAGTGCACTCAATGCACAGCGGCTGCTCGATACCGGCGTCAACGAGTTCGAGAAGATCGCCACGCAGGTGCCTTCGCTCGAAGTGGAGGGCAACACCAACCCGTTCACGACGTCGCTGCGCATCCGCGGCATGGGCAACCTCGCCAACATTCCGAATTTCGAGCCTGCCGTCGGACTGTTCATCGACAACGCTTATCGCTCACGCTCCGGCGTCGCGATGGGCGACTTGCTCGACGTCGAGCGGATCGAGGTCCTGCGTGGTCCGCAAAGCGTGCTGTACCCGAAGAACGTCACGGCCGGCCTGATCAACGTGATCACGAACCGTCCGACGGACGACTTCAGCGCCTGGGGCGGGGCCAGCTTCGGCAATCTCGGCTACTGGCAGTTGCAGGGTGGCGTCAACGGCGCCCTGACCGACGGCGTACGTGGCCGGCTCGCGGCGGTGACCAGCGATCGTGACGGCAGTTTCGACGACAGCGTGAATGGCACGGAAAGTGGCGGCTATTCGCGCACCGCGTTGCGCGGCCAGCTCGAGTTCGACATCGGTGACCGCGCCGACCTGAGGCTCATCGCCGGCTATTCCAAGAAGGACGGTGACTGCTGCTCGCCGGATGTCCTTCCGGGTGCCGTTTCGACGAGGTTCCTCGGCCTGCTCGGTCGGCCCGTGGACAGCGACCCGCTCAATCGCAAGACGACGTACAGCGACCCGTATCATTTCGACGGCGACCAGTACGACCTGCTGGCCGAATTCAATTACGAGTTCGACTGGGCCGTGCTGACCTCGACCACCAGTCTCGATCACTTCGACGTCGAGTCACAGATCGATGCCGAGCAGTCGGCATTCACCGCTGCCGTGTTCATCGATCGCCAGAAGTCCGATGCCTTCGGTCAGGAATTCCGCCTCACGTCCGAGGGCGACGGCGCTGTCTCCTGGATGACCGGCGCCTACTTCTACGACAACGACTTCACGCGTGGTTCGCTCTCGCCGAACGAACCGATGCTGGTGCTGGGTGCCGACATCGTTCCGCTGCCCGCGCCGTTCAACGGCGCCCCCGGGGACCAGTCCAGCTTCCAGTCGCAGAACGACACGCGTCACTGGAGCCTGTTCGGCCAGGTCGACTGGCAGGCGACGGACAGCATGAAGCTCTCCGCAGGCATGCGCTACATCGACGAGAAGAAGTCCATCAACGTCCGCTCGGTCTACCAGGTCGCCGCCCTGCCGAGCCTGGCGCTGAACACGACGGTGCCGACACCGATCGTCGCCGACCTCAGCACCGACGGCCTGGCATGGAACCTGAGCGCGCTGTTCGACATCGCGGCAGACACCACGCTCTATGCCACGATCTCGGAAGGCTACAAAGCGGGCGGCTACAACGGTGACTGGGACGCCACCGGACAATTGACGGCTGCCAAGCGCGAGTTCAAGGACGAAACGGTGCTCAACCTAGAGACGGGTGTGAAGAGCCGCTTCTGGGACGACCAGGCGACGCTGAACCTGAGCATCTTCCGGTCCGAATTCGACGACTTCCAGAACGCCTCGTTCCTCGGGCTCAACTTCCTCGTGCGTAACGCGGAAAAGGTCGTGAGCCAGGGCATCGAACTGGACGGCAGCGTGCGTCCGTACACCGGGCTGACATTCGACTACGCCGTCACCTACCTGGACGCCCAGTACGACAAGTTCACACAGGGCGCCTGCTATTTCGGCCGCACGCCGACCAACGCCACGGAGCGCACCTGCGATCTGAGCGGAGAGACGCTGCCCAACGCTCCGGAATGGCGGACCAACCTGGGAGTGCAGTACGAGCACGCGCTGGCGTCCGGCACCGGGTTCTTCCGCACGGACTGGACTTATACCTCCGAGCAGAACTCCGACACGGGCCTCGACCCGCGCGCAGAGCAGGACGCGTACAACTTGTGGTCGGCGCGACTGGGCTGGCGCAACGGGCGCTACAGCGTGAGCCTGTGGGGCGAGAACCTGACGGACGAGACCGTGATTACTGCGGCCGGCCAGCAGACCGTGTTCGGCGGCATCGACGGCGGGATGCAGTTCTTCCTCAACGAGCCACGAACCTACGGCGTGACGATGGAAGTGCGGTTCTGATCGCGTAGCGGGAACTCATCATGCGCTACACGCCAGATCTGCTGCTGAAGAAGCCGTACGTCTTTCCGGAAGCACCGCGCTGGTTCCGCGACGCGTTCTACTTCTGCGACATCGACGCCGGGACCCTCTACCGGATCGGCCCGGACGGCACTGCACAGGCCATCTACGTGCATGGCAGTCCCGTGTCGGGTTGGATTCAGCTCGACGACGGGTCGCTGCTGGTGGTCGCGGGACTCGAACGTCGCGTCGTATTCGTGCGTGACGGCGTGGCGACGACGTTCGCTGACGCCACGGAACTGGTGGGCTGGGCGTTGAACGACTTCCTGCGTGCACCCGATGGTCACTGTTATGTCGGTGCCGTCGACTTCAACCTCTTTGCCGACCCGAGCAAGGCCGGCCAGCCCAGCCCGTTGGTGCACGTGACGCCGAATGGCCGCGCCAGCATCGCGACTCGTGAGATCGTGTTTCCAAACGGCATGAGCATCCTGCCGAGTGGCGAGCTGCTGGTCGCCGACTCGCTCACCGGCGAGCTGCTCGCGTTCACCCGCAACGCCGATGGCTCACTGGCGAACCGACGGGTCTGGGCGGCCATGCCGGGTGAAATGCCCGATGGCATCAGTCTCGATGCCGAAGGCGCAGTGTGGGTCGCCAGCCATCACCAGGTATTGCGTGTGCGCGAGGGTGGCGAGATCACCGACGCCGTCAACATGGGCGCCACGCGCGCGACGGCCTGCATGCTCGGTGGCACCGACGGCAGGACGTTGCTGATCACCGCGTCCGACACACACGATCGCGCCGAGATTCGCGCGAACGGACCGAGCGGCGCGCTGTACACGGCGCGAGTCGCGGTCGCGGGCTCCGGCCTGCCATCGATCTATGTAGCCGCGCCATGAATGCACCGCAGCCGGGCGCAGTGAGCGACTCATCGTTGCGACGACTCGAGGGTCGGGTCGCATTGATCACCGGCGGCACGGGCGGCATCGGTGCCGCCACGGTGCGCCGGTTCGTTGCCGAGGGCGCGTGGGTGGTCGCATCGGGTCGCTCGGCAGAGCGCGGCGGCGAACTCGTGCGGGAACTGGGCGAGCGCGTCCACTTCATCGCAGCCGACGTGACCGATGACGCCGCATTGAGCGCGCTGATCGACGGCGCAGTGGCCTGGCGTGGCCGGCTCGACATCCTGTTCAACAATGCGGGCGAGACGCAGGTGCCGGCATCGCTGCTCGCGCTGGAACCGGCGTCGCTGCGCGCCGAAATCGACACCTTGTTCACCAGCGTCGTGCTCGCCACGCAAAAGGCCGCGCTCGCCATGAGCGAGCATGGCGGCGTCATCCTCAACTGCAGCAGCACGGCTGCGCATCGCGCCGGTTCCCAGTCTGCCGTCTACAGCGCCGCGAAAGCCGCTGTCAGCCACTTCACGCGCTGTGCGGCTTTGGAGCTGGCCGAGCAAAAGATACGCGTCAACGCGATTTCGCCCGGCGCGATCGTGACGCCGCTCTTCCTCAAGGCACTCACCGTGCCGGCGGGCCGCGAGTGCGACGCCCTGGACCTGCTGAGAGAAGTGTTCGGCAAGGCGCTTCCGGCTGGCCGAGCCGGTGAGCCGGCGGACGTCGCAGCGGCGGCAGCCTTCCTCGCCAGCGACGACGGCAGCTACGTCACGGGCCAGGACTGGGTCGTCGACGGCGGACTCACCGCAGGGCTGTCAGCGGCACAGCGACGCCAGCAGGAAGCGATGATCGTTGGCCATCTCACGTCGCGACTGACGACCTGACAAGGTTCGCGATGGCCATCATCGACTTCTTCGACCGGGGCTGGCGCATCAATCCGAAAGCGACCGCCTACATCCAAGACGACCGCCACTTCAGCTTTGACGAGGTGGGTGAGCTGTCATGCCGAATCGCGCACGGGCTGCTCGCAGCAGGCTTCGGCACGGAAGCGAAAGGCGCCGTCTGGGCGAACAACGACGTGACCGCGTGGTGCTGCACGCTGGGCCTCTGGCGCGCGAACCTGTGCTGGATTCCGGTCGGCGCGCGTAATCCTGCGGCAGAGAACCACTTCATCCTGGATGCTTTCGACTGCGAAGTGCTCTTCTTCCAGAAGGAATTCGCTACGGTCGTCGCCGGCCTGATTCCAGAACTGCCCAAGGTCAAGGCGTGGATCTGCATCGATGGTGACTCGCCGGAAGTCCCGGTTGCACGCTCGCTGCAAGCCTGGGTCGCCGAACAGCCGGCCACGCGGCCACGCCTCGACGTCGACATGGACGCCGTCGTGGTCCTCTCCGCCACCGGCGGCACCACGGGATCGCCGAAGGGCGTGATGAATACGCATCGCAGCACGCAGACCTTCTGCGCGCACTTCATGATCGGCTGCGCTTACGAGGCCGGCATCAAGCCGGTCAATCTCGCGGCCGCGCCGATCACGCATACGGCAGGCCTGCTCTCACTGCCCTGCACCGCACGCGGCGGCACGGTGGTAGTGCTGACCAAGCCGGATCCAGCGCAGCTGTTGGGCGCGATCCAGAAGCATCGGGTGACCGAATTCTTCCTGCCGCCGACCGTGATCTATCGGTTGCTGGACATCCCGGACCTCGGCAAAGTGGACTTCTCGTCGCTCAAGTACTTCCTGTACGGGGCGGCTCCCATGTCGGTCGAAAAGCTCAAGCAGGCCATCGGCACCTTCGGCCCGGTGATGATGGGCGGCTATGGCCAGACCGAGGCACCGACGTCGATTTCCTTCCTGACGCCTGGTGAACATTTCAGCGCTGGCCAGCTCACCTCTGACGAGCGCCTGGCGTCGGTCGGCCGGCCCAATCCCCTGGTCCGCGTCGAGATCATGAACGACGCAAACGAGATCTTGCCTTCAGGCGAAACCGGCGAGATCTGCGTCCGTGGCGACCTGGTGATGAAAGGCTATTACAAGGTGCCGGAGAAGACCGCCGAGACCATCGTCGATGGTTGGCTGCATACCGGCGACATCGGTCACCTCGACGTCGACGGCTA
>JBAVIQ010000620.1:0-4944 GCA_049687035.1 Steroidobacteraceae bacterium | reverse complement strand
CCCTTCGTGCCGGCGCTTGAGGGCGATCGCCTGGTCGAAGCTCTGCACCGCGAGGTCGTGCCGGTTGCCGTCATGATAGGCCGAAGCGAGGCCGGCATAGGCTCGCGCGAGCCGATCGTGCAGCGGACGACCCGAACTCTCGATGAGCTTGATCACGCGCAGGTACGTGGATTCCGCACCGACGTAGTCATCGGACAGGTTCTGGACCATGCCGAGGTTCATGAGCGCCACCTGCACCTCTTCGGCCGTCGGCGTTGTGGCCTGCGCCGCTGTAAGTTCGAGCACGCGCTCGGCATGCGGCACGGCTTCGGCGTACCGTCCGGCGTCGAACTCGGTGCGGAAGCTCGTGTAGGCGTCGGTCGCGCTGGCGGTCGCCGGGTTACCTGTGGCGTTTCCCGGAGGCGTCGCAACCGGGACCTCGGGTGCAGGGGCGACCTGCTGCGCGAACGCAGTGCCCGCAACGGCGAGCCCAGCCCACGCAGCCGCGACGAGCCACTGGCGGCGCGCACTGGACCCGGACACCACGGTGTGGAGACGGTCACTCACTGCGCCAGACTGACACGCGCGCGGCGCGGCTTCAATCGGTCAGCGGCGCTGGAACAGGTAATGCGAGACGATCCATTCTGCGCCACTGCGATAGCCCCACAGTTCGGCGCACGACATGAAGAAGACGCGCCAGTACACCCACCACTTGCCGGCGTCGGCCTTGCCGTAGGTGGACTCGAACAGCGGCAGGATCGAGTCGCGGGCCCGGTCCATGTTGGCCAGCCAGGCCTCGGCGGTCTTCTGGTAATGCACGCCAGGCACGTGCCAGTGCTGGCGCAGCTGCAGGTCGGACTGAAAGTACAGCAGCAGGTCGTCGCTCGGCATGACGCCGCCGGTGAAGAAGTACTTCGACATCCAGTCACCGGGCTCGTCCCCGGAGCCCGTGACCTCGAACGGGTAGGCTAACTCCTTGTGCGTGAAGATGTGCACGAACAGTGTCGCCTGCGGCCGCATCCAGCTGGCGATGCGGTGCAACAGCGTCTCGTAATTGCGCATGTGCTCGAACATCTCGACCGAGACCACGCGGTCGAAGCGCCGCTCGGCCGGGAATTCGAGCACGTTGGCGTCGCAGGTGATCACTTCGACATTGCGCAGCCCGCGCTCCGCGGCGCGGGCATCGATGAATTCCTTCTGCGTGCGCGAATTCGAAACGGCAGTGATACGCGCAGTGGGAAAGTGCGCCGCCATCCACAACGTGAGCGAACCCCAGCCGCAACCGAGTTCGAGGATGTCTTCGCCATCGCGCAGTCGGGCGCGCTCGCAGGTGAGAGCAAGCATCGCAGCCTCGGCGTCGTCGAGGCTCGTGACGCCGTCGCGGTAATAGCACGACGAGTACTTGAGGTGCCGCCCGAGCACCTGCTCGAAGAACGCGGTCGGCACTTCGTAGTGCTGCTCGTTGGCCTCGCGCGTCGCGATCGCAACGGGGCTCGCGCGCAATCGTTCGACCAGTCGCATCAGGTTGGCCTGTTGCGCCTCGACGTTGCTCTTGCGTTCGCCACGCAGTCGCCCGGCCAGCAATCGGCGAATGCCGAAGCGGATCACGGTATCGGGCAACAGGTCCCGCTCGAGCAGGCGCAGCGACAGCGAAGGCATGGGTGGTCTCAACGAGAGGGGCGCAGCAGCAGCTGGTGCGCGGTTCGGCCGTTCATGCAGGCCGGTTCGACGGGCGTCGTGGCGCGGATTCGGCTTCAGTCGCGGGCGTAGAGCGCGAAGCTGCCGTAACCCACGACGCGCTGGCTGTCCCCGGCGGTGTCGCCCGAGGTCCGGCGGTCGAGCAGGTGCACTTCGAGGTCGCGATGCCGCGCGACTTCCATCAGTCCGTTGATGCTGTCGGCCCCGCAGGCCTGCGCTTCCGACAGGTCGCTGCGGCGCTCGACGATGCGCGCGGCGGTCTGCTGGTCGAGCGCCTGCGCCTCGAGGTGGGTGTGATGGTGGCTCAGGTCCGAACTGACCACGATCAGTGTCTCCGGGCCGCCCCAGACCGCCTCGAGCGCGCGACCCACCTGCTCGGGCGGGGCGAGCCCCACCGCGATCGGCAGCAGGTCGAAGTCCGTGAGCACGGACTGCAGGAAGGGCACCTGGACTTCGAGCGAATGCTCGAGCGCATGCGGGGCGTCCGCAATGCCCGCGAGTCCGAGTTCTCGCAGGCGCCGTCGGCCCTCGTCGTTGACGCGCACCTGGCCAAACGGCGTCGAGAAGTAGTCGCACGAGGGCATGGCGAGGCCCCGCATCTTGACCCGATGGCTCGGGCCCAGCAGCACCACGTGGCGGATCGAGGTCGCCGCCGCGCTCTCGAGCGTCCGGAATGCCGAGGCTGCGACTGCACCGGAATACGCATAACCCGCGTGTGGCACGACGAGCGCTTTCGGCAGGCGAGCGGCGGTCCTGCCGCCGCTGCCAAGCAGCGTCTGCAGGGCGCTACGCAGGCCGTCGGCATCCTTGGGATAATAGAGCCCCGCCGCGGACGAGGGCCGCACGCCGCCTGGTTCGTTGCCTGGAGCCAACATTCCACCCCTGCGCATTGCGCGCCGCGGATGACTATGTCGCGCTCGTCCGCTCGTCGCCAATCGTACGAATACGCATCCTGTCCGGGGCAATTCCTACGACGCGGCCGTACAAGTGCGTGCGAGCTCCGGGTGATGCCTATCGCCGTCGTGATCCGCGCGACTTCGCTCGCAACGAGGCCGGCACGGTCGCGCGCAATTCATCGAGCCACACCGTCGCCGGCGAATCGCTGGGGGCGCGCCAGTCGCCGCGCGGGGAGAGTGACCCGCCCGAGCCCACCTTCGGACCGTTCGGCATTGCCGAGCGTTTGAACTGGCTGTCCTGGAAGAACCGTTTGAGGAACACCTCGAGCCACTCGGTGATCACGGCGAGATCGTACGAACGCCGCTCGCCAGGCGGCACCGAGTCCGGCCACGCGCCGGTGCCGGCATCGCCCCACGCGCAATGCGCGAGGTACGCAACCTTGCTGGGCCGGTAGCCGAAGCGACTGATGTAGTAGAGGTGGAAGTCCTGCAGTTCGTAAGGGCCGACGATGGCCTCCGACGATTGCTCCGGCTTGTCGCCCGCGCCTGGCACCAGCTCAGGCGAGATCGGCGTCTCGACGATGCGTGTCAGCACGGCGATCGTCGTGGCATCGAACTGACGGGCGCCGACCAGCCAGCGAATCAGATGCCGGATCAGCGTTTTCGGTACCGACGCATTCACGTTGTAGTGCGACATGTGGTCGCCCACGCCGTAGGTGGTGAAGCCGAGCGCCAGCTCCGACAGGTCCCCCGTGCCCAGCACGAGCGCGTTGTGCCGATTGGCGAGCCGGAACAGGTGCGACGTGCGTTCGCCCGCCTGGACGTTTTCGTAGGTGATGTCGTGGAGGGGTTCGCCATGAGCGGCCGGATGGCCGATGTGCTGCAACATCAACTCGGCGGACGGGCGGATGTCGATCTCGCCTGCCGTGATGCCGAGCGCCTGCATCAGCGTGTGCGCGTTCTCGAACGTCTGGCGGCTCGTGCCGAAGCCCGGCAGCGTGTAGCCAAGAATGTTGGTGCGCGGCAGGCCGAGCCGATCGAAGGCACGCACGGCGACCAGCGCGGCCTGCGTCGAATCGAGTCCGCCCGAGATGCCGATGACGACGCGCTTCAGTCCCGTGGCCGCGAGCCGTTTGCGCAGCGCCTCGACCTGGATGTCGTAGACCTCGGCGCAGCGCTCGTCGCGGCGCGCCGGGTCGGACGGCACGTACGGAAACCGCTCGATGCGGCGATCGAGCCGCACGTGGTCTGCCGGCACGTCGAGTTCGATCTCGATGCGTCGAAAGCCCTCGAGTTGCCCCCGATGCGCCTGCACGCAGTCGCCAAAGGTCGTCCACCGCATGCGCTCCTGGCGCAGGTGGTCCAGATCGAGGTCCGCCGTGATGAAGCCGCCCTGCAACGGAAAGCGCAGCGACTCGGCCAGCCTTGCGCCGTTCTCGTAGACGAGGGCGTGGCCGTCCCAGGCCAGGTCGGTCGTCGATTCGCCGGGACCGGCCGCCGAGTAGAGATAGCCCGCGACGCACTTCGCCGATTGCGAAGCGCAGAGCAACCGACGGTAATCGGCCTTGCCGACCGTGACGTCGCTCGCCGACAGGTTCGCGATCACCGTCGCCCCGGCCAGTGCGGCATAGGTGCTCGGCGGCAAAGGAGCCCAGACGTCCTCGCAGACTTCGAGGCCCAGCACGAAGCCGGGCACGTTCTTTGCCTCGAACAGCAAGCGGGTACCGAAGGGCACCGTCTGCCCGAGCAGCCGGATCGACGTGGCAAGGGCCTGTGCCGCCGGCGCGAACTGCCGCTTCTCGTAAAACTCGCGGTAGTTGGGCAGGTAGCTCTTGGGTACGGCGCCCAACAGCTCCCCGCGGCGCAAGAGCACGGCGCAGTTGAACAGCCGGTCATCGACCCGCAGCGGCATGCCCACCGCGAGGGTAATGGCGATTTCCTTGCTGGCCTCGACGAGCGTGCCCAGGGCCTGGACCGAGCCGTCGAGGAGGGCATCCTGCTGGAACAGGTCTTCGTTCGAGTACGCGGAGATTCCGAGTTCGGGGAATACCACCAGGATCGCCTGGTTCGACGCCGCCTCGCGCGCGATCCGTACCATTTCGACGACGTTCGCGGCCGGTGAAGCCACTTCCACGCTCGGGGTGGCCACCGCCACCCGGACGAAGCCGTGGCGGTAGATCGAATGGAACGGCAGTTCCGAGAGCTGGGGCACGCGCGGGCGGCGGGTTTCGAGGGTCGGGGGCATGCAGGGATCTCGTCCAGTCAGGCCGAAAGTGTCGGCTTCCGTGCCGGAGCGGGCAAGTACGATTCTGCGATACGGGTCATAGCGGGCCAACTGCCGATGTGGCTAGTGTTGCCTCCAGTCTGCAAG
>JBAVIQ010000619.1:0-2786 GCA_049687035.1 Steroidobacteraceae bacterium | reverse complement strand
TCTATACGCCGGAGGAAGCCCAGCGGGCCTCGGCCAAGAACTACGTCACTCGCGCCCTGGGCGTCGAGCCGACCGTCGACGTCGAAATCACCGAAATCCCGGCGCTGAAGGACGACGTGTACCTGCTCTGTTCGGACGGCCTGTCCGACATGGTGGAGGACGACGACATTCAGTTAACCATCAACACCTTTGGTGCTAATCTTGAGACCGTTGCCAAGCAGCTGGTGCTGCTCGGGAACGACAATGGGGGCCGGGACAACATCTCGGTGGTGCTCGTCCGGGTACTTGACACGTTCCCGGCGCAGCGTGGGGTCATCGACCGGATACGCAAGATGTTCGGTTAACGGAGCGCAGGTTCACTCATGGCCAGGCTGGTTCTGCATCTCGACGGGCAAGTGCTCGCCGAGTACAACATGAGCAAGGAGCGCTACACGATCGGGCGCCTCCCTGACAATGACATCCGCATCGACAACCCGGCAGTGTCGGGTCATCACGCGCTCGTCATCAACATCCTCAACGATTCGTTCCTCGAAGACCTCAACAGCACGAACGGAACGTACGTCAACGGCAAGATCATCAAGAAGCACGCGCTGCAACACGGCGACGTGCTCACCATCGGACACCACGCGCTGCGATTCGTCGACAGCGAAGCGGAAGAGACCGAAGACGAATTCCAGAAGACGATGGTGATCAGCCCGCGCGATGCCGCGGTGCTGATGGCCGGTTCGCCCAAGGCCGCTGCAGCCATGCAGCCTCCGCCTGCGGATAGCTATAGCGCTGCTGCCAGCAGCGTTGCGTCGCCTGCGTTCCCGAACGGCGTGTTGCCGCGTGCGAAACTGCAGGTGCTGTCGGGCCAGTTCGCGGGCCGCGAGCTCGAACTCGTGAAGACCCTCACCACGCTCGGCCGTCCTGGCGTGCAGGTGGCGGCGATCACGCGTCGTGCCGATGGCTTCTACATCGTGCACGTCGAGAGTGGCAAGGAAGACGATTATCCGCTCGTCAACGGTGCCGCAATCGGGCCGCAGGCGCGCCGGCTCCACGACAACGATGTCCTGCAGCTCGCGGGCGTCAAGATGGGGTTCTTCGAAAGCTGAGCCCCCACCTCAGCCAATCTCGAGCGGGACGCGCTGGCTCACGCCGCAGAGCAGGTCCCACGCGATCGCTCCCGCGTGCGCAGCCACCTCCTCCACCGGAATCGCGCTGCCCCACAGCACTACGGGGTCGCCGACCGCTACGACCGGCAGGTCCGTCACATCGACCGTGATCATGTCCATCGACACGCGGCCGATGAGCGGCGCGCGCCGGCCGCCAATCTGCACCGGCGTGCCTGAACTGCTGCCGCGCGGGTAACCGTCGCCATAGCCCGCCGCGACCACTGCCATCCGCGTGTCGCGCGTTGCGGTCCACGAGCCGCCATAACCCACGGTCTCGCCAGCCTTCACGGCCTTGACCGCAATCACTTCCGTGCGCAGCGTCATCGCGGGGCGCAGGCCAAGCTCGGCGCCGGTGCCGCTTGGAAACGGCGAGACGCCGTAGAGCATTAGGCCGGGACGAACCCAGTCGGCGCGCGCCGGGGGCCAGGCGAGGACGCCCGCGCTGTTGGCAATGCTGCGGGCGCCCGCCAGGCCGGACGTGGCGGAGGAAAACGCGTCGAGTTGCTGGCGGGTCTTCGGGTCGTGCCGGTCGTCGGCGGACGCCAGGTGCGTTACCAGCGTCGGGTCGGCGTGCACATGCACGTTGCGCCGCAGGCGATCGTAGGCTGCGTCGAATTCTTCGAGCCGAAAGCCCAGGCGATTCATGCCGGAATCGACCTTGATCCAGGCGGTCACCTGCGCGTCGCCCGTCAGGGCGTCGAGCAATTCGAGCTGCTCGAAACTGTGCACCATGAGCTCGAACCGCGCCTGTGCGGCGGCAGCGAGCTGCTCCGCGCTGAACACGCCTTCGAGCAGCAGAATCCGGTTGGTGAGCCCCGCGGCGCGCAGTGCGAGTCCTTCGCCGAAACGTGCGACGGCAAACCCATCGGCTTCCGCCAGCGCCTTTGCCGCCGGCACCAGACCGTGACCGTAGGCATTGGCCTTGATCACCGCCATCACGCGACTGTCTGGTGCGACGCGCCGGGCCTGGCGGAGGTTGTGGCGCAATGCGGCGGCATCGACGACCGCACGGATCAGGCTCTGGCTCTGCACGGCGGTCCGCGCCTCAGCCGCCGTAGTCGCCGTAATCGCCGTGCGCAAGGTTCTCGAAGCGCGTGTACTTGCCGAGGAAGGTCAGGTGCACTTCGCCCGTGGGGCCGTTGCGCTGCTTCGTGATGATGATGTCGGCGATACCCTTGCGCGGCGTGTCGGGCTCGTACACTTCCTCGCGGTAGATCATCATGATCAGGTCCGCGTCCTGCTCAATCGCGCCCGATTCACGCAGGTCCGACATGACCGGCTTCTTGTCCTGGCGCTGTTCGACGCCGCGGTTCAACTGCGACAGTGCGATCACCGGCACGCGCAGTTCCTTCGCCAGCGCCTTGATCGAACGCGAGATCTCGGAGAGCTCGGTCGCGCGGTTTTCCTTGTTGCCCGCCACCTGCATCAGCTGCAGGTAATCGATGATGATCAGGCCAAGGCCGCCCTGCTTCTCGCAGTCGCGGGCAAGGCGGCGGGCGCGGGCGCGCACTTCCGTCGGCGTGAGCGAGCCGCTGTCGTCGATGTAGATCGGCGCCGACTTCATCTGCGCGATCGCGCTGTTGATGCGGGCCCAGTCCTCGTCGCCGAAGTTGCCGGTGCGCATGTGGCCCT
>JBAVIQ010000618.1:0-3020 GCA_049687035.1 Steroidobacteraceae bacterium | reverse complement strand
GCGCCGCGCTTGCGGCACGGCCTCGCTCGTCAGGGCTTCCAGCGGCTCGCCCTCGATCCAGTCCATCGCGAGCACGTGCCGCGTGGTGAGTGTGCGATCGACGCGCGGCACGACGACGTCGGGCATGACGGCCACCAGCTTGCGGTAGCGCTCGAGGTTGCGGGCCTCACTCTCGTAGTCCGTCTCGAGCTTGAGCTGGCGCTTGGCCTCATGCGCGAGCGCTGTCACGTCGAGCTGCAACGGCAGGAAGTCGAGGCGTCGCAGCAGCGTGGCGAGGTTGTCGACGTCGCTGTCGACGCTGCGCGCCACACCGGGATACTGGATCTTGAGCGCGAGTTCGCGCCCGCCGTGTTTGCGAGCGCGGTGGATCTGGCCGATGGACGCCGCTGCGACGGACTCGAAATCGAAGTGCGCGAATTTCCCCTGCCAGCCCTTGCCGTATTCGCGACCCAGCACACGACGCAGCTGGCTGTCGGGCATCGAGTAGCCCTGTGAACGCAGCACGTCGAGTGCACGGCGGAACTCCTCGGGCACCAGTTCTTCGCCCGACAGCGAAATCAACTGGCCGAGCTTCATCGCGGGTCCACGCAGCACCGCGAGCCTGCGCGCCAGCATTTCGGCGTTACCCGAGGTAAGCAGCGACGCCGCCAGGTCGACCGGCTTGCCGGCCGACAGTTGCCGCGCCGTGCCCACGGCCGCAGACAGTGCGAGCTCGCCAGTCAGCATGCCGAAACGCAGCGCCCGGCCCAGGCGGGAGGTGGGGACCGCGCCGCTCTTGCGCTTGGTGTCGACAGGCATGGTGACGGCGGGACTTGCAGGGCGGTGACCGTGGTATCCGCCATCGTAGACCCAATCGCCGCAGGACGGGTCTGCGTCAGGTGTACGCCTGGTATTTCTCGAGGTAACGCACTGGCTTCGACAACGCATCGCGCCGGAACGGATCACCGAGTTCCTGCGTCAGCATCATCTCGATTACCGTGCACTTGCCTGCGGCCTGCGCTTGCACCGAGGCTTGCAGCGCCGGACCGACGTCGGACAGCTTGTCGACTGTCACTCCTTCGCAACCGAACGCCTTCGCGACCGCCGCCCAGCTTGGGCTGTCGAGGTTCACGGCGTTGAAGCGCTGCGAGTAGAAGTCGACGTGGTTCTTCTTCTCGGCCCCCCACTGGCCGTTGTTGAACACGATCACAGACACGCCGATCTTCTCGCGTGCGCAGGTGAGCAGCTCGTTGAGGCTGATGCCCCACGCGCCGTCCCCCACATACGCGATGGCCGGCCGATCGGGCGACGCGATCTTCGCACCGCAGGCCACGGGGAATGCGTAGCCGCAGTTGCCGAAGCTCATCGCCGCGAACATCGAGCGCGGCCGTTCGAAACGCAGGTACGAATTGGCGACCGAGCAGACGTTGCCGATGTCGGTCGAGACCATCGCGCCCTTGGGCATCGCCTGCTCGAGCTCGCGCAGCATCTGGCGCGGGTGCATGAACTTCGAATCCTTCGCAACTGCCAGCGAGAACGGATCGCGCTCGTGCGTCCACTCGCCGAGTTCGCTTTCCCAGGCACTCTTCTCGGTTGCAATGCGCTGCGAGCGCTCGGCCTTGTTCGCGATGCACGCGAGCGGGTGTCCGGCGAGACGTTCGATCAGCGCCGACGCCGCGGACTTCGCATCGCCGTTGATGCCCACCGAGATCGGCTTGACCAGCCCCAGCATCTTCGCGTCGACGTCGACCTGGATGATCCTGGCGTTGGCCGGCCAGTAGTCGAGGCCGTGCTGCGGCAGCGTGCCGAACGGGCCTAGCCGCGTGCCGAGTGCCAGCACCACGTCTGCCTGCGAGATCAGCTTCATCGCCGCCTTCGAACCCTGGTAGCCGAGCGGGCCACACCAGAGTTCGTGCGCAGCCGGGAAAGAATCGTTGTGCAGGTAGCTGTTGCAGACTGGCGCATGCAGAAGTTCGGCGAGCTGCACCGCTTCCCTTGAACCCTCCGCGAGGATGACGCCGCCGCCGGCCAGCATGACGGGGAACTTCGCCTGCGCGAGCAGTGCAGCAGCTTCATCCAGTGCCCTGCCATCGCCCGGCCCGCGACCGATGCGCATCGGCGGTGCGATCACCGCATTGCACTCGCCGTAGAAATAGTCGCGCGGGATGTTGAGCTGCGCCGGACCCATTTCCAGCATGGCACGGTCGAAACAGCGCGCCGCGATCTCGGCCATGCGCTTCGGATTGTTCACGTGGCCCTGGAACCTGGTGATCTTCGAGAAAATCGGCAGCTGCTCCGTTTCCTGGAAGCCACCGAGCCCCAGCGTCATCGAGCCCGTCTCGGGCGTGATGAACACCACGGGCGAATGCGCCCAGTACGCGGCCGCGATGGCCGTGACGAAATTGGTGATGCCAGGCCCGTTCTGCGCGATGCAGACGCCGTGACGACCCGTGGCGCGGGCATAGCCGTCGGCCATGTGTGCTGCGCCCTGCTCGTGCGCCACCGGTATGAACCGGATGCCGGCGGCCGGAAAGATGTCGAGCGCGTCCATGTAGGCCGAGCCGACGATGCCGAACACGTCGGTGACGCCGTTGGCGGCGAGCGTTTCTACGAGTGCTTCCGAGGGGGTCATGCGCTGCGCGCCGGTCGTGCCACTCACGTTCTTCTCCTTCGACAAGTCTCGATTGTCCGGCAGGTCGTTCACCCCGTCATCGTGATCTGCCGAAGTCTTTGCGTGCCTGCTTTTGTCTGACGCACAAAAGAATGGGCGGCCCGCAGGCCGCCCATTGTCTCGATGTGCTCGCAACGCTCGATCAGGAGGCGGGAAGCGCCTCGCTCGGTGCCGGTGCTGCGCCGCTGACGTCGGGCGGGACGATCGCGGTCCACGTCGAATCCGGGTCGAATTTCTGGATCGTCTCGACGGCCGTAGCGGTGTCTTCGCCCAGGTCCTTCTGGAAGACCACCCCGTCCGCATTGACGATGAACGTCATCACGCCGCTCGCGCCATAGTCCGCAGGCCACGCGATTCCCGCGAAGCCTTC
>JBAVIQ010000617.1:0-26489 GCA_049687035.1 Steroidobacteraceae bacterium | reverse complement strand
GGAGCGACTCCCGTACAACGTGGGCACGGCCGTGGTCACGATCCACGTTGCGGAGAGACTCGTTGGCTCGGCTCCTGCAGGCACTCGCGTTCGCCCTACTGCTGCTCGCGGACACCCGCGCGTCGGTTGCTGCATCGCCGCCCAAGCCGGTGGTGGTTTCGTCGAAGCTGTCGAGCGAGTCAGCGATGCTCGGCCAGATGATCCGCCTGCTGCTCGAGGACCGCGGCATCCCGACGCTCGACCGGATGACACTGGGCGCCACGCCGGTGGTGCGCAAGGCGCTGCTCGCCGGGGAGATCGACCTCTACGTCGAATACACTGGCAACGCGGGCTACTTCTTCAACCGGCCGAACGATCCTGCGTGGAAGGACCTGCAACTCGGGTACGAGCTGGGCTCGAAGCTCGACTCGGAAGCGAACCACATCGTCTGGCTGGCCCCGGTGCGCGCCAGCAACGCCTGGGCGCTCGCTGTGCGTCGTGACCTGGCCACCCGGCACCGGCTCGTGACCATGAGCGACTTCGCGCGCTGGGTTCGCGCAGGGGGCGCCGTGAAGCTTGCCTGCTCGGCCGAATTCGCGAACGGTGGCACGCTCCGATCGCTGGAGAAGACGTATTCCTTTCACCTGGAGCCGCGCCAGAAGATCGTGCTCGCGGGCGGCGAAACGGCAGCGACCATCGGCGCAGCGGCTGCGCGCACCAATGGCATCAACACGGCCATGGTGTACGGCACGGACGGCGGCATCGTCGCGGCCGACCTCGTCCTGCTCGAGGACGACAGGAAAGACCAGCCCGTCTATGCTCCGGTGCCGATCGTGCGCGAAGCGGTGTTGCGGGCGCGCCCCGAGATTGCGGTCATCGTGCGACCGTTGATGGAGAGCTTCACGCGCGAGTCACTGCAGGCCCTGAACGCCCGCGTGCAGATCGATGGCGAGTCGAGCGAAGAAGTTGCCGGGGATTACCTGCGCAGCAAGAGTTTCATCGGCCCGGCCCGCAACCGTTGAGCAGGGAGCTACACCGCGTGCAACGCATCGATCGCCTGGGCGTGCTGCTGAGTTTCGTGGGAGCCCTCGCGCTGACGCTGCTGCCGCTCGTCGTCTTCAAGGCGAACCGCATCGTTCCGGGCGAGCCGCGCGCATTGCTGGACCTGTTGCCCGCCGCTGCGCTCGCACTGTATTGCACCTTGGCCGCCGCCGCAGCCGTCGCAGTATTCGTCCAGAGCCCACGGGTTCGGTTGCTGGCCGCTCTCATCGGCATTGCAGCGCTGGCCCTCACGGTCGCATCGGCGGCGGACATCCTGACACCCGCAGGCAATCGCGTCGTGCGCGTCGCACCCGGGGCGGGCTTCTGGATCGTGCTGATCGCGCTCGGCCTGCTCGCCACCGACGCGCTGACACGCCTGCGGCCCGGCCCCGTGCTGCGGGTCGCGACGTTGGCCGTCTTCCTCGCTGCCGCGCTCGCCGCACTCGCGTCAGGCCTTTTCGACGACCTCTCGATCATGCGCGAGTACGCCGTGAACGCGACACGTTTTGCACACGAGGCGCGGCGACACCTGCTGCTGGCGCTCGGCTCGCTCGCCGCCGCAGTGGTCGTCGCACTGCCACTCGGGGTGCTCTGCCATCGGCAGCCGCGCCTGCGCGACGCTGTACTCGGTGCACTGAACGTAGTGCAGACGATCCCATCGATTGCGCTCTTCGGCATCCTGATGGCGCCGTTAGCCGCGATGGCATTGGCGTTTCCAGTGCTCGCTGCGCTGGGCTTGAGCGGCATCGGCGCCGCGCCCGCCGCCATCGCTCTCTTTCTGTACTCTTTGCTGCCGATCGTGGGCAACACCGTGGTTGGCCTCGGACGCGTGTCGCCCGCCGCGGTCGACGCCGCGCGGGGCATGGGCCTGACCGATGCGCAGATCCTGCGCCAGATCGAACTGCCGCTGGCCTTGCCGACGATCCTGACGGGCATCCGCATCGTGCTGGTGCAGAACATCGGCATGGTCACCATCGCCGCATTGATCGGCGGCGGCGGCTTCGGCGCTTTCGTCTTCCAGGGCATCGGCCAGACAGCGATCGACCTGGTGCTGCTCGGCGCGATTCCGACAGTCGTGCTCGCCTTCTCCGCCTCGGTCGTCCTCGACGCGGCTACCGACCTCACACGCCGGGTGCCGCGATGATCCAGCTCGAGAAGCTCTGCAAACGCTACGGCGAGTCCACGGTCGTGGACGACGTGTCGATGGTCATCGAACCGCGCACGATGACGACGATCGTCGGCACGTCGGGGTCGGGCAAGTCCACGCTGCTCAGGATGATCAACCGGCTGGTCGAGCCGACCTCGGGCCGCGTGCTCATCGACGGCAACGCCACGACTGCCGAACCCGCGCACCTGCTGCGTCGGCGCATCGGCTACGCCATTCAGGGCCTCGGCCTGTTCCCGCATCGCACCGTCGCCGACAACATCGCGACCGTGCCGCGACTGCTCGGCTGGAGCGGTGACCGCGTCAGCGAACGCGTCACCGAGCTGCTCAAACTGTTCCAGCTCGACCCGGGTCTCTACGCCGCGAAATTTCCGCACGAACTGTCGGGCGGCCAGCAGCAACGCGTCGGGGTCGCCCGTGCGCTGGCCGCGAAGCCGAACGTGCTGCTGATGGATGAGCCGTTCGGCGCGCTCGACCCGATCATCCGCAGCAAGGCGCAGGACGACCTGCTCGGTATCCAGCGGCGCTTTGGCACGACGGTCATTCTGGTAACGCACGACATCGACGAAGCCTTCCGGCTCGGCGACCGCGTCGCCGTCATGAGCCAGGGGCGATTGCTGCAACATGACCGGCCGGCCGTGTTGATCACGAAACCTGCGGACCCCTTTGTTTCGCAACTGATCGGCTCGGGCGACAAGTCGCTCAAGCTGCTGTCGCTGACGACGGCGGGTGAAGTCGCCGAACCAGGGAAGGTGGACGGCCCAGCGGTGCCATGGTCAGTGACGCTCCGTGACGTGCTGGCCGAACTCGTGTGGAGCGGAGCCGCGGCCGCCACGGTGGTTGGGCCCGATGGGGATCCGATTGGCCACGTGACCCTGGCCAGCATCCTCGCACGGGGACGGCAGGCAGCATGAGCCGCTCTGCACTGGGAGCACGTCTCGCCATCCTCGGCGTGTTGATCGCGTTCCTCGTCGCGCCACAGGTCTTCGCGCCGGTCTTCGCGCCCCTGAACGACTACGGCGCCCCGGCCATTTACGACCAGGGCAACCTGCTGGAACTGGCGCTGTCGCACCTGTGGACGGTGTTGATGGCTGCGGCGGCGAGCACCTTGGTCGCGGTCGCACTCGGCGTTTTCGTGACTCGCCCGGCTGGCGCCCAGTTCCTGCCGCTGTCCCGGACCCTGGTGAACGTCGGACAAACGTTCCCGCCGGTCGCCGTGCTCGCCGTGGCCGTGCCGCTCGTGGGGTTCGGCCAGACCCCGACGCTGATTGCCCTGTTTGCCTACGGCCTGCTGCCGATCTTCGAGAACACGATCGCGGGCCTCGAGAGCTGCCCGCCGCCGGTGCTCGAGGCGGCGGATGGCATGGGCATGAACGCGTGGCAGCGCCTGCGCCAGGTGGAACTGCCGCTGGCGCTGCCGCTGATCCTGGAAGGTGTGCGGCTCTCGCTGGTCATCAACGTCGGCACCGCAACCATCGGCTCGACCGTCGCGGCCAAGGGTCTCGGTGAGGTCATCATCGCTGGCCTGCTTTCGAATAACACGGCCTTCGTCCTGCAGGGCGGCATCGTTACGGCCCTGATGGCTATCCTGCTTTACGACGGCATGCGCCTGCTGGAGCAGCGATTCGTGCCGGTTGCACGGAACTGAACGCAGTCGCTTCCGGCTATGGCGCGCTTTGCTAAGATCGGGCCGAAACCGCCCCTCCCGGGCGACCAAGTACCGATGAGCGCGCGACAGACCGCCTTGAAAGAGCCGCCCAGCGAAATCGCAGCCATGCCTGCGATCGAGTGGCCGACGGTCGCTTTGATCGTCTTCGTCTACGGCGGCTGGTTCACGCTCACCCAGGCGTATGGCGAATGGCCGACGTGGATCGTGGTGCCGGCCATGGCGGTGTTGCTCACCTTTCACAGTTCACTGCAGCACGAAATCCTGCACGGGCACCCGACGCGCTCGGCGGCGGTCAACCGGCTGTTCGGCATCCTGCCGGTGTCGCTGTGGATTCCGTACGACCGCTTTCGCGCGTTGCACCTGGCCCACCACATCAACGACCGCCTGACTGATCCGATCGACGATCCGGAAACGAACTACGTCACGCCGGACGCGTGGCAACGGCGGCCGCGCTTTTCGCGCTGGATCTTCCAGCTGCAGCTGACGCTCGCCGGCCGCATGTTGATCGGCTCGTGGTGGCGGATGGGCTGGTTCCTGGCCAGCGAAGCCAGGGCGTTTGCACGCAACGATCCGGGCGTGCGCGCGGCGTGGATCACACATTTGATCCTGTGCGCGCTGGTCGTGTATTGGGTCACTGCCGTCTGCGACATCCCGCTCTGGCTCTACGTCGTGGCGATGGTGATCCCGGGCAACGGCATCCTGCTGATCCGTTCGTTCGCGGAACACCGCGCGCGCGCCAACGTGCAGGAGCGCACGGCGACGGTCGAAGGCTCGTGGCTGCTCGGCCCGTTGTTCCTCTTCAACAACCTGCACTCGCTCCATCACGCCGAACCGCTGCTGCCCTGGTACCGCTATCACTCCCGGTACAGGTTGACGCGCGACCGGCTGCTGGCCGAGAACGGCGGCCTGGTGTATTCGACGTATTTCGACGTCGCGCGGCGCTTCCTGTTCAGGATGCACGATCAGCCACAGCATCCGCTGGGGCGCGCGCCGTCGCAACGCGCTGCCTGAAATCCCTTTCCCCGCGGCCGGCCCGTTCAAACTCGATGCCGTGCGGCTACGCAGGGTATGCGTAACCGGCAGCCTTCGCTTCTCGGTCCCACTCCAGGGTCCGTGCGTAGTCCGGTATGTTGACCGCCGCGAAGCCCTCGATCAGCAGCGTGTCCGCGTATTCCCTGAACCACGGGTACCGGGAGGCGCTCGCAAACGCATTGCGCAGCGCACTGATTATCGACGGCGGAGTAGAGATTGCGGTCACGAACGCGGGAGTGGTCGCGACAGCTGTTGACTCGAGTACGCGAATGCCGGCGGTCAGCGTGGGATTGTGTTTCGCGATCAGCAGGTGCCAGTACGCGTCCAAGGGTCCGACATCGATGCGGCCTTCGCGCACCGAATCGAGGATCGCGCGCGCGGTCACTAGGTTCGGAACCATCTCGCCGTAGAGTGCAGCCCGCGATGCAGTGCGGTACTGCAGCAGGTGATGGCGGAATGCGTTGAAACCCGAATGCGAGTGCTCGACGGTCCAGCCGGCGCGACCACCGAAAGTGTCCTCGAGCGTGCGGAAAGGCGCGTCTTCGCGCACGATGAGATCCGACCGGTAGACCGGACGCCCCGCTGCCCACGCGGCGCGCGGTATCGGCGCCGCGAGCGGCACGACGCGGGCCAGCTGCAGCGCGACTGGGTAACCGCACATGAATACGCAGCCGAGGTCCGGGCGCGCCCACAGCGTCTCGAGCGGTTGCGGCGCCGGGTAAGACACGTAATCGAAGGAAACGCCGGCTTCCGCCGTGATCCGCTCCAGCAGCGAACGCCAAGCAGCCTCGACCGCCGCGGTCACGGCGTACATGCGGGCATTCATGATCGAGCGGGTCATGCAGGCTTCGCGGCGCAGGCAGGACTACGGTGCGTCACAGCCGACTTCGGCCGAGCGCTTCCGGACATAGGCGTCGATGGCCTCTCGCACCGCGGCATCGAGCGGCGGCGGCGAATACTCTGCGAGCAATCGCTTCCAGGCGTCGGTGGCGCGTCGCGTCGCGTCCTTCGCCCCGGCCTCGCTCCAGTTCTCGAAGTTCGACCAGTCGGAAAGCAACGGACGGTAGAACGCCGTCTCGAAACGCGCCAGCGTGTGTGCCGTGCCGAAAAAATGACCGCCCGGCTCGACGCCCTTGATGGCGTCGACGGCGAGGTCGTCGTCGTTGAACGCGATCGGCTGCAGGATCGCGGCCCAGCCCCGCAGCATCTCCGCATCCACGACGATTTTCTCGAGCGACGCGACCAGCCCGCCTTCGAGCCAGCCCGCGGCATGGTTGATCAGGTGGCTGTGGCTCAGGATCGCGGCCTGCAGCGAGAACGCCGTCTCGTAGGTCGACTGCGCATCGACGGCAGGAGACGCGTTGACTGCACTGGTCCGCACGGGAATGCGCAGCCTGCGACCGATCTGTGCCGTGGCGATCGCCGCGTGCACGTATTCCGGCGTGCCGAATGCCGGCGAACCCGTGCGCATGTCGACATTTGACGTGAAGCCGCCCATGACGCACGGCGCGCCGGGCCGCACCAGCTGGCACAACGCGATGATGCCGAGCGCCTCGGCCGTCTGCTGCACGAGCGCACCGGCCAGCGTAATCGGGGCCATCGCCCCCATCAGCGTAAAGGGCGTGATCACGACGCACTGCCCGTGGCGCGCCATGATCATGATGTTGTCGAGGATCTCTTCGTCGACCCGGCGCGGCGAGTTGACGTTGGTCACCGTCATCAGCGTCGGTCGAGTGGCGAGATCGTTGATCGAGCAGCCGTGCTCGATCGCCGACATCGCGATGGCATCTTCGGCCTGGATGCCGCCGACTCCGCGCGCCGCCCAGACGATGTCGGCGCATTCAATGTGCGCGCGGTACGCTGCCAGATGGCGGACTGGTACCGGCACGTCGACGGGCTCTACTACGATGCCTCCCTGCCAATGCAGGACGCCAAGCGTATGCGTGAGCTTGAGGATGTCGCGGAACGAGGCGATGTCGCCAAAGCGACGGCCGCGCTCGGCATCACTGACGTTGGGGGCGCCGTTGACCGGGCCGAAGTTCACCACCCGACCGCCGACATGCAGATGCCGTTCTGGGTTGCGCGCGTGCAGCACGAAGGTCTCGGGCGCGTGCGCAAGCTGCGCCTCGACGAGGTCGCGCCCGATCCGCGCCAACTGGGTTTCGTCATCGACGAGGGCGCCGGCCTGGCGCAACACCTCGCGGGCCGCAGCACTGCGAATCTCGAGTCCGGCCTCTTCGAGCACCCGGAACGCCGCAACGAGAATCCGTTCGACCTGCTCAGCCGTCAGCACCTCGAGCGGTGACCACGGCACTTCAAGCCGCGGCAGCGGCGCGAGCGTCGGTCCGGTCGAGCGCGCAGTGCGGCCGTGACCGCGGCGGCGCGAGGGCGGGATGACTTCGCTCATGGCTCGGGGTCGCGCTCCGGATGGCCGGATCAGGGCCGGGTGCCCGCATCATGGCCGGGAACGGGGCGTCCGGACAATGGCGGCCGCGCCGCCTGCCTCAGTACCCACCAAAGCGGAACTGACCCTCCAGCACGAACGAGTCGAGCGTCGTGTCGTTGCGGGTGTTCAGGACGTCCTCGTCGATGCCGACGGACTCGAACCCGAGCCGCACGTGGAACACCTGCGCGAAAGTCACCCCGACTCCGAGACCCCACACGACGTCCGTGCCGTTGTCGCTGACGCTGCGCGTAACGACCTGGTCGCCGAACGACTGGTCGAGGCGCTGCACGCTTTCTCCCTCGCTGAACGCCGCGCCAAGCTTTGCGTAGACCTCGAACATTTCGCCGAACGGCAGGATGCCGAGCGCCGTCACTTCCGTGACCTTGGCCGAGTACTCGATGCGATTGTTGTAGTAGTCGTTGAATTCCGGCATGTAGACGAGGTCCTGGTCCCAGCCGATTGGGCCTGCGTCGAGATAGCTCACCTCGAGCGCGCCGTACTTGTGGAAGCGCCAGCCTGCCTGCAGCGTATAGCCGAAGTCGCCGTCGCCCGCGTCGTAGTTGTAATAGTCGCCCCAGTAACAGCCGTCGAAACAGTCATCCTGGCCGACCAGCACGCTGACGTTGGAATAGGCGCCTCCGCCCCCGAGGTAGAAACCGCGCCAGCCTGCAGGCGCACCGGATGGGGTCGATGCCGGCGCAGTTGCAGCCGGATCTTGCGCGCTAACGGTCGTTGCGAAGAAAAACGCTGCGACGCTGAACGCCAGCAGGCTGCAAATCATTCGTGCAGAAAGCTTCAAGGGGGGCCTCATCGGTCACGATCGGCGCTCAATCCGACCTGGGCCTTTGTAGGCGCGGCTGGTCCGCGCGCTCAATGCGGCTTTCCGGCATCTGCAACCGGATCACGAGCGCGGATGATATGAGGATACCGGCCGGCTAGCCCGGACCGGCGCCTTCGCCCTGCAACCGGCGTGTCAGCTCCGCAACCTGCTCCGTAAGTTCCAGGATCGTCCGGTCCTTGGCGGCGATCATAGACTCCATCTCGGCCAGGTCGACCCGCTTCGGGATGTGTTGCGGGCAGTTCGCATCCCACGCCGACAGGCTGAACATGAACACCTGCTCGGGGTGCGCCCGGTAGCCGTCCGGCATCAGGGACCTCACCAGCTCAGCATCGCCTTCGACGAACCAGGCCGTCCCCCACAGCTTGATGCGCCGCCGCCGCGCGTAATCCATCAGGAAGATGAACGCCTTCGGGTTCTCCGTGAGGTTGCCCTGGGTGATGTACTGACGGTTGCCCTTGAAGTCGACGAAGGCAAGGGTCGATTCGTCGACTACGCGCAGGAAACCTGCCGGTCCGCCGCGATGCTGGATGTAGGGCTGTCCCGCGGCGTTCGCCGTGCCCAGGTAGATGCTGTTCTGCTCGGCAATGAAAGCCGCCAGCGCCGGCGTGATCGTGGTCGACCAGCCCTCGCCTTCTTCCATCCGCGCGTAGTTGTCGCGCGAGCCCTTGCGATCCTGGATCGCTTTGACCGCAGGCGTGAACGCGACGTCGCTCGGATACCGCAGATCGTCGGACATGAAGGCTCCTTTGCATTGCGGCCAGCCGCCGCGACACGATCCCGCGCTAGAGCGCCGCTCCTTCCACTGCAATCTTGCCGTCGCTCACGACGAGCCGCGGCTCGAAGAACACGCGGGTGTCTGCAAGCGGGTCGCCCTCGACCACGACGAGGTCGGCTTCCAGGCCCACGCGGATGCTGCCCGTGCGGTTTTCGATGCCGATCACCCGCGCGCCGTTGAGCGTAGCCGCCGTGATCGACTCCAGCGGCGTGAACCCCTCGTGCTCGCGCAGCATCGTAATCTCGTGCGCGATCCGGATGCGTCCAGTGTCGTCCTTGTCGGCATAGCTGCCGTCGGTCGCGGCCGCGATCGGAATGCCGAGCGCGTGCGCCTTGCGGACGGCCGCTCGCAGCGGTCCCATCATCGATTGCGTGCGCAACTGCAGCGCCACGTCTTCGGCCGAGTTGCCCTGCGGATCGCCGAGCGGACTCATCACCGCAAGCGTCGGTACGAAGAACGTGCCGCGTCGCTTCATCTCGTCGAGCGTCGCATCGTCGACCCACGTGCCGTGCTCGATGCTGCGCACGCCGGCGCGAACCGCGGCAGCGGCCCCTTCGCGGGCGTGGGCATGCGCCGCAACGTAGAGGCCCTTCTTCGCCGCTTCGGTGACGGCCGCACGGATCTCGTCTTCGGTGAGCTCCTGCTTGCGCGGATCGGTGCTGGCGAGGCCAGCCCGCTCGCTTGCGCCGACCTTGATCACGTCGGCGCCCTTCGCGATCAGCGCACGCGTCGCCTCGGCAATGCGATCCGGGCCGCGCAGTTCGCCATCGATCGCGTCGCCGAACTGCGGATAGACCTCGTAGAACGCGATACCGGGCTTCGGGCGGATGTGTCCCGGTGAGACGAGGAGCTCAGGCCCGGGCACGTAACCGGCGCGAATGAGGTCGCGCGTCCCCAGCGCCTGCAGGTTCGTGTCGCCGAGCACCCGCGACGTCGTCACGCCCGACTGCAACGCACGCAGTGCCGCTGCCGGCGATTCGATGTGGGAATGCGCGTCGATCAATCCAGGCAGCAGGTAACGCCCACCGAGGTCGATCTGTCGCACGCCGGTCGTTGCCGCGGGTGCGCGCTCGACGATCGAGGCGATCTTGCCGCCGCGTACGGTGACCGAGACGCTATTGCGTGGTGCGGCCCCCGTGCCGTCGACCAGCGTGGCATTCAACAGGTCGAGATCCTGCGCCAACACCGGTCGGGACGCCGCAACGACCCCCGTACACAGGCAGACGACGCCGACGGCTGCGACAAGAACCCTATGAACCCCAATGAACATACTGCGACTTCCCGTGTGAAGCGGCGTCTACCTTATACCGGAACCGGGGCTGCGGTCGCGGCGGCGGCGCGGGCGTTCAGGGCGCGAGATACGCGTCGAGCGTCTGGTGGAAATGCCGGATCCGGCTTTCCTGATACGAGCCGAGCTGCACTCGACCCGTGCCGGAGGCCACGAGGCCTTCCTGCACGTGGGGCATGTTGCTCATGTCCTGGTCGATGACTGGCCCGAGGATGGGAATTTCCCTGGCGTCGGACCAGGCTTCGTCGTCGCGCAACCAATGCACGGGCACGGGCCTGGGCCGTGGCTGCCCGCGATCGGGCCGCTTCAGGATCATGACTTCCATCACGCACGATCCAACGTCACGCCCGTGCGGGCGCCACCGATACACGATGTTCGGCGCGAACCCGCCCCACGGTGAGAAATTCGGGAAGACGTTATAGACGATGGCGTCGAGCGTCTCCGCATCGGTGACGTTGCTGAAATCGCCCTCGAAGGCCCGGCCAAACGCGTGACGGTTCAAAACACCGAGCAACGCACGCGGCCCGCGTGCCTCCTGTGCAGTGACGGCGCCCAACGCACCCGGCTTGCGGCCCATCAACTGCAGCATGCCGTCCAGCGTCTGCTGCGGATCCACTTTCCCGCCGCCGAGGTGCGGACTCGGTGCGCCGAAAGCAGCCAGGTTACGACTCACGTGCTTGCCATAGACGTCGTACTGCGAATTCGCGTCCGCGATGATCGACAGGATCTGGGGGTGCGTCGCAATGACGTGGTACGACTCCATGAAGGCTTCCTGCGCCACTTTCCAGTTGCAGCGGATGACCTTCGCGACATGCACTGCCTTCCAGCAGTCCTCGAGACGCCAGCGTGCAAAATGCTCCGGCACGACTTCGAGGTACTGCTCGAGCGGAATGGCAGCGGCGTCCAGGTTGACGAAGACGAAGCCGCCCCACGTGCCGACGCGCACTTCGGGCAGTCGAAAGTCGCCGTCGCCGACATGCTCGAAGTCCCACCGGCAAGGAATCGAACGCACGCTGCCGTCGAGCTGCCAGCTGAAGCCATGAAACGGGCAGCGGAAGTGCTCGACGCGCTCGTCCGCGAGCAGCAGCTTGCGCCCGCGATGCGTGCAGGAATTGTGGAATGCGCGGATCGAACCGTCGGCCTGGCGCGTAACCAGCAGTGACCGGCCGACGATGTCGTACACGATCGTGTCGCCCGCTGCGGGCAGTTCCTCTTCACGGCACGCCATCTGCCAGACGCGCGTCCACATCCGCTCGGCTTCGAGGTCGAAGAACGCCTGCGACGTGTAGCGCGACGCATCGAGCGGAGCGTTGCCGAGGTCATGCCACGAGCGCTCGACCAGCGAGCGCGGCACCTCGCGGCTGTCCTGCGCGAGGTAGTCCTGGTAGCTGGGCGACGCACCCGACCCGCCTGCGTCTCGTTCAGTCACGATCGGCACCCGTGATCAGTCCGTGGCGAGCCACGCATCGAGCATCGGTTTCACGCGCAATCCGGCTGGCACGCGCTCCGATCCGATGCGGCGGTCGAGTTCCTCGTGCCAGTGGTAGATGCGTCGCTCCTGGTACGACAGGTAGATGCCCCTGAAGCCTCCCGTCTCGACGGATTCCTGGATGCGCGGCGCAAACTGCGTGTCTTCCTCGAGGATGCGCTCGAAGTTCGACATGCGCGTGGGCCAGAGCTCGTGTCCCTCGGCTCCGTCGGGCGCGAACCAGTGCACGTCCACGGTCATGCTGCGCGCGGTCTTCGGCCAGAACGTGATGAACGGCGTTCCAGTGGCCGCTGGCGGCGTGATGAGGTTCGGGTAGAAGTTGTACGACGGATTCTGGCTCAGGAAGATCTGCTCGGCCGTGGACACTTCGGGCATGCCGACCGCGCCGGGATCGCGCCATTCCGCGCGGCGGTGCGGCGTGCACATCATCGAATTGCCGTGCGGCCAGAGCACGATGTGCGTCCCGCGCGAATCGAGGAAGCGGTCCACGGTCTGCGGGTGGATCGACTTCAGGTGATAGGTCTCGAGGAACGCGTCGAGCAGGATCTTGACGTTGCACGCGATCTCGAAGCTCGAGCTCGCGATGTGCCGGATGCTGTCGAAGCCCAGGTTCTCGAGGTGCCGGGGGATCGGGCCCAGCGATTCGAGCAGTGGCGCCGCCTGCGGATCTTCGTTGATGAACACGAAGTTGCCGAACTGCTCGCAGCGCACTTCGTTGAGGCCGAAGCAGGACGTGTCCATTCCCGGAAAATCACGTTTCTCGCGCACTGCAGTCAGCCGGCCAGCGAGGTCGTAGGTCCAGCCGTGATAGCGGCAGAAAAAGCCCTTGGTCTCGCCCTGCTCTTTCTCGACCAGCGGCGCGCCACGGTGCCGGCAGGTGTTGTAGTAGGCGCGGATGCGGTTCTCTTTGTCGCGCACGATGATGATCGGTGCGCCGGTCTTGCGCCACAGCCGATAGCTGCCGGGACGCGGCAGTTCGTCGACGTGCAAGGCGTAGAGCCAGGAGCGCTTCCAGAGGTACCGCTGCTCCAGTTCGAGGAACGCGGGGTCGGTGTAGCGCCCACCCGGGATCAGTGGCAGTTCGGGGAAGCCGGGTGGCGGGGCTTCGCGGCCCTGCTCGTGCTTCATCCCGTCGTAGAGGCGGTGTTCGATTTCGGTACGCATGGTGCGACGTTTCTAGGTCGGGTTTCGTCGGTGGTCCATGCGTAGACACCGCAAGACAGCGCGTCTGGGCATTACCCGCTCCGTCCGTACGGGACCGCACGGAGCAACAGATCGTTTGGGACTAGCCTGAATTCCGGACCCGCCGCCCATCCGCGACGGTTGGCATCGACCTTGACACTCCGAGGTGAGCACCATGAGCATCGGCACGATCCTTCTCATCATTCTCGTCCTGGCGCTGGTCGGCGTCATTCCGGTATGGCCGCACGCGCGCAGCTGGGGTTACGGGCCGAGTGGCATTGTCGGCGTGCTGCTCGTGATCGTGCTGGTGCTGTTCCTGCTCGGACGACTGTAACGTCCGGCGACCGGATCGTCGCAATGGGGCGCGGTCAGTCGGCTGCAGCTGCGTCCGTCGTCACGCCCGGCAGCAGCCGGTCGTACTCTCGCTTCACGACGCGATAGCACTCGCAACTGCGCGCCTCGAGGCCACCTCGGTCGACGACCGTGATGTGGCCTCGACTGTTGTGCACCAGGCCGAGCCGCTGCAGGTTGCCGGCGGCCTCGGTTACGCTCTCGCGCCGGACTCCCAGCATGTGCGCGATGTGCTCGTGCGTGGTCGTCAGGACGCTCGACCGCGAGCGGTCGAGGCTGAGCAGCAGCCAGCGACAGAGCTGCTGGTCGATCGTGTGATGCCGGTTGCAGATGACTGTCTGTGCCGTCAGCGTGAGAAGTGCCTGCGTGTAGAGCAACAAGACGTGCTGCAAGGCCCCACCCCGGGCGAATTCCTCGTGCAGGTGCTGACGCTTCAGGCGATAGGCCCAACCCGACGCCTGCACGACCGCGCGGTTCGGCCGCGACTCGCCTCCCATGAACAGGGCAATGCCCACGATCCCTTCGCTGCCGACGATGGCGACCTCGGCAGACTTGCCGTCGGCCATCAGGTATTCGTCCGCAACGATCGCAGTCGCAGGAAAGTAGGCGCAGTCGAGAATGGTACCCGGATCGTAGAGCGTCTCGCCCGCGGTCAGGAATATCGGCAGGAGGTTGCGCTGCACGCGCTCCAGATCGGCTTCCGGCAGCGCCGCCAGAAGCCTGTTCTGTCGAACATCCGCAGGTGGCGGCAGGTGTGCCAGGGGGACACTCCTTTCGCGAACGCATTCCATGGAGTCCGCAGTCATCAGCACTGGGCGACGACTACAGTGCCAACCCCACCCGACGAGTGCTACGCGCGCCGGCCTTGAATGACGTTGAGCAGCACGACCACGATCGCGATGACCAGCAGGATGTGGATAAAGCCACCCATCGTGTAGGACGTGACCAGGCCGAGGAGCCACAGGATGATCAGGATAACTGCAACGGTCCACAACATTTGCGCATCTCCTTTCACCCACCGGGTGAGATTCGCGCAGCATCCGACCGCAAATAAGGTCACGGGGGCGACGCCAATCGGCGCATGCGCGGTCGTGGGTCGGATTCCGTCCCCACGTCTGGCATTGTGCCAGCCGGGCGACCACAGATGCTTACGTAGAAGTCAGGCATGCGCGTTCGTGCCGTACCAGGCGCGCAGGTGCCCACCGCCGAGCGGTCTGTTCCCTGGCGTACAGATCGCCAGCACCTGATTCGTTAGGATTTTGTTATAGATTCCAGCAACAACAAGAGGAAGCGCTATGAAAGGCTTCGTAAACGACATCGAACGACTGGCCGTCGGCAACGACGACTTCCGCAGGGTTCTCTACACAGCGAAGCATTGCCAGCTCGTGCTGATGGCGCTGGCACCAGGTGAAGAGATCGGCGCCGAAGTCCACAAGCTCGACCAGTTCTTCCGCGTCGAGGAAGGGTCTGGCGTGGTAGTCATGGACGGCACGCGAACCCCCGTAAAGGCGGGCTTCGCGATCGTCGTGCCCATGGGCGCGAATCACAACATCATCAATACCGGAACCGCGCCGCTGAAGCTTTACACGGTGTACTCGCCGCCGAATCACCGCGACCGGGTCGTGCACCACACCCGCGCCGACGCAGAGGCCGACGACGAGCACTTCGACGGCAAGACCTCGGAGTAAACCGACGGATATGCACCCGCGTCAGGCGCTTGACGCCTGTCGCGATGCATGTGAAGCGTCACGCGGCAGCCTGCCGCGGAGCGTCGAACCGGCTTGCTGCCTCCTGCCAGTTGGCAACCTGCCACCAGCAGTCCACGTAGTCCGCACGCTTCTGCTGGTGCTTAAGGTAATACGCATGTTCCCAGACGTCGCAGACGAGCAGCACCGTCTGGTGCGTGCCAAGCACGCAATGGTGATCGGGCAGTGCCAGCACCTCCAGCGCGTTCTTCCTGGCGTCGGCAACCAGGAACACCCAGCCTGAAGCGAAGTGCCCGGTCGCCACTTCACGGAATTTCTCCCGAAAAGCCTCGAGGGAACCAAAGCTGTCCGTCAATGCGTCGAGCAGCGGGCCCGTCGGCGCATGCTTGCCGGGCGCCGCGATGAGGCTCCAGAACAATGAGTGATTGAGATGGCCGCCACCGTTATTCCGCACGGTCTTCCGGAGGCCCGTCGGAACACGGTTCAGGTTCCGCAGGAGGTTCTCGACGGTCTTGCCGTGAAGTTCCGGATGGTCCTTCAGTGCGGCGTTCAGCCGTTCGACATAGACGCGATGATGCTCGTCGTGGTGGATGCGCATCGTGCGCGCATCGAAGTGCGGCTCGAGAGCGTCCAGCGCATACGGCAGCGAGGGAAGCGCGAAAGGATAGGTCTGGGTCGTCATGCGTGATTCTCCTGTGGGTGCCGTCGACCGCAGTCGGGCGGCGTGGTGTTGCACTCATCCAAGGACGGCTCGCACCCGGTGCGTCACTCCGTCGTCGACCAGCGGCACGAGTCCCGGCCGCACCGCCAGCTCATCGCCATCGAGTTGCAACGTTGCGAGTCCCTGGTTGACGCCGAGCGGATTCTCGAAAGCGATCTCGTAGCGGGTTCCGCGGTAGCGCAGGCTGACGTGGAATTCCGTCCAGGCGCGCGGCACGCAGGGATCGAGCAACAGCGTCGCGCCATGCATGCGGCAACCGAGAATCCATTCCAGGCCGGCGCGATACATCCAGGCAGCTGAGCCCGTGTACCAGGTCCAGCCACCGCGCCCGACATGCGGCGTCTCGGAATAGACGTCGGCCGCCACGACGTAGGGCTCGACCTTGTAACGCAATACGTCGTCGTAGGTGAGCGCATGATTGATCGGGTTCAGCAGCGCAAACAGCTCGCCTGCCTTGTCGCCGTCGCCGAGCTGCGCGAACGCGATCGCCGCCCATGCGGCAGCGTGCGTGTACTGTCCACCGTTCTCGCGGATACCAGGCGGATAGGCCTGGATGTAGCCGGGATCCGGCGCAGAGTGGTTGAACGGGGGTGTCAGCAGCAGGGCCAGGCCGTGTTGACGACGGACCAGGTGCCGGTCCAGAGACGCCATCGCTCGCGCCGCGCGGTCCCGGCCCGCGGCACCGGACAGCACTCCCCACGACTGTGCGATCGAGTCGATACGGCACTCTTCGTTCGCGGCGGACCCCATCGCTGTGCCGTCGTCGAAGTAGGCGCGTCGATACCAGTCGCCGTCCCAGCCGTGTATCTCGAGCGACGACCGCAACGCAGCAGCGTGTGCACGCCAGGTCGCGGCTCGCCCATGCTCACCCCGTGCCTCTGCCAGCGGCACGAAGGCCGACAGCACGAAGTGCAGGAACCATCCCAGCCAGACGCTCTCACCCCGTCCCTCGGCGCCGACGTCGTTCATCCCGTCGTTCCAGTCACCGGTCCCGATCAGTGGCATACCGTGCGAACCGACGGCCAGGCTGCCGTCGAGTGCACGCGCGCAATGCTCGAAGAGCGTCGCCGAGAGCTCGCCGGCGGTGGGCAGGAAGAAATTGTCGGTTTCGCCGGGCTGCAGGGTCGGTCCGTCCAGGAACGGGACCACCTCGTCGAGAACACCTGCGTCGGCCGTCGTCTCGACGTAGTGTGCGACGCAATAGCCGAGCCAGACACGGTCGTCGGAGACACGGGTGCGCACGCCGCGTCCGGTTTGCGGCAACCACCAATGCTGCACATCGCCCTCGAGGAATTGCCGACCTGCGGCTCGCAACAGGTGCTCGCGTGCGAGGGCGGGCTTCGCGAGAGTAAGCGCCATCGTGTCCTGCAGCTGATCGCGGAAACCGTAGGCGCCACTCGCCTGGTAGAACGCGCTGCGGGCCCAGAGGCGGCACGCGAGTACCTGATACAGCAGCCAGCCGTTCAGCATGACGTCGAACGCGCGGTCCGGCGTCCGTACGGTGACGGTGTCGAGCACGGCGCTCCAGTCCGCGCGCACGGACTGCAGGGCGACGTCTACCTCCTCGCTGCGCCAGCGCGCGATCATTGCCTGGGCGGCCTGGGTGGTACCTGCCTCACCCAGCAGCCACACGAGCTCTAAGGAAGAATGCGCCGCAAGCACAACGGAGGCCTGCAGTGCGCCGCAGGGGTCGAGGCCCGCGCCGGTCCGGCCGGAAAGCCTGGCCCCTGTCGCGAGGGCTGCGGGCCGCTCGAGCGTGCCGTTGCGGCCGATGAACTCCATCCGGTTGCCGGTCCACGCAGTCTGCAGACCGCCCAGATCGGTGAACGCAACGCGAGTGTTTGTGCCACCCCAGAGGTTGCGTGCCAGCATGCCGCCCGTGACCGGATCGATCTCCGTGGCGATGAAGGGCGCAGTGCTGCTGCGCGACGTGCCGAGCACCCATTCCACGTAGGCCGTCAGCGTCAGGCGACGCGTTCGACCCGAAAGATTGCGGATGCGCAGTCGCGACACCTTGACTGGCTCGTCACCGGGGACGAACTGCAGCAGGTCGAGCGCGATATCGGCACGTGTGTGCTCGAAGCGGCTGTATCCCCGCCCGTGCCGCGCCAGGTAGTCGCCATTTGTCTTGCGGACCGGCAGCGCCGTCGGCCCGAACAGCAGGCCGGAATCGTCGTCACGAACATAGAGGGCTTCTCCCGATCGATCTCCGACCGGATCGTTGGACCAGGGCGTGAGTCGATTCTCGCGACTGTTGCCAGCCCAGGTGCAGCCGCTGCCGTCGGCCGACACCTGGAATCCGAATCCGGCATTGGCAATCACATTGACCCAGGGCGCGGGCGTACGCTCCCCGTCACGCAGCACCGTCACGTATTCCTCGCCGTCGGGCGTGAAGCCCCCGAGGCCGTTGAAGAACTCGAGTGTCGGCACGTCGGGCGAGGCATCCGTCGAGTCGCGGCGTGAGCGAACGACGGCGGCCGATGGCGGTGCGGACGGCGGCTCCTGCTCCAACCGGTCGAGCTGTTCCGCGAGGCTGCCGTGGCGACTGAGCAACACAGCGCCCGCCGCAGCGAGCAAGGCCAGGCGCGTTTCGCTCGGGATGATGTCCGAGCGCAGGTTGAACACACCGCCGCGCACCGCCTCACCATGGATCTTCGCCCGTGACAGGCCGGCGCGGGTCAGGGTCTCCAGCGCCGACTGCAGGTCCTGCACATAGGACGATGAGCGCTCGTTCAGGATCACGACATCGACGTTCAGCTGCTTCAGGCGCCAGTATTCGAACGCACGCAGCAGCTGCCGCACGATGCCCAGATCGTCCGTGTCGTCGATGCGAATGAGCACGATCGGCAGGTCGCCCGAGATGCCATGGGCCCAGAGTGCCGGTTGTCCGCCATTGCGGCGTCGAAGCACGTCGGACGACGGTCGCAGCGCGGGATCGTTGTAAAGCAGGTGGCCAGCCAGGCGCTGGAAGAGCATTGCCTCGTCCGGGGCGATCCCCAGGTGGTGCAACTCGACCTGGCCCTGCGTCCAGGCGAGCGTCACGGCACGGTCGAAGGCCGGCACGTCCCGGTGCTGGTCCACGAGATCCAGCACTTCTTCACGCGACGGCGCCACCAGCGTCCAGAACGCGACGCGCGCCGTGGCACCCGGCGCCAGTCGCACACAGCGCGTGAGACTGAAGATCGGATCGAGCACCGTTCCTACCTTGCCCGTCGCGGGGGCGTCGCCTGCAAGGGCGACCGGCGCGCGCACTTGCCGACCGCGGCCCACGAAGCTCGCGCGATCCGTTTCGAAGCGGCCAGACCCGACGGCGTCGCCCTCGAGGACCGCGAGATGCGCGGCCCAGGCGGCTGGCTCCTGCGGGGAGCGACGGCGGCGTGTCGCCAGCAGCACGCCGATCGCAGGCAGGTGTTCGGTCTGCACGAAGAGCTTGGAGAACGCCGGATGCGCCTCGTCGGCAACGCGTGGAGCCAGCACGACTTCCGCATATGAAGTGACTTCGATCGTCCGGACGCGATCGCTCATGTTCGAGAGACTGACGCGACGCACCTCGGCGTCGCACTCGGCCGACACGACCACGTCGAGTGTCGTCGTCAGGTCGCCGTCGCGACGGACGAACTCGGCCCGGTGCTCACTGAACGTGACCTCGTAAGCATCCGGCTCGACTCCCGTCGGTTGATACCCGGCGGACCAGACTTCGCCGTCGTCGACGTCGCGCAGGAAGAGGTACGACCCCGTTGCGTCACAAGTGACGTCAGCCGCCCAGCGCGTGACCGCGAGATCGTGCCAATGGCTGTAGCCAGATCCGGCGGCCGTCAGCATCACGGCGTAGTGCCCGTTCGACAGCACCCGCGTCCGCGGCGTTGCATGGTGCGGCGTGTCGATCGTACGAGGCAGCACCGGCATGACGTCGTCGGACCACTCGGAGATACCGCTCTCCGGGAGGCTCGCGATGGGGGCCGACACGTCACGCGGCGTCCGTTCCTGCAGCAGCAGTTCAGTCGCCTTGATGCGGGGCTCGGCGTGGAATCGCTTGCGCATCAGGCCGTCGAGCAACGTGTTGGCAAGCGCCACGATCGTCATGCCCTGGTGGTGCGCCATGTAGGCACGCACGATGGCAAACGGCTCGCCGGCCTGCAGGCGTCGCTCGGTGTAGTCCAACGCCTCGTAGAAGCCATACAGGCCCCGCGCATTGATGCGCTCCAGCCGCGCGAAGTTGAGGATGGCCGCGTGTGGCCTGACCATCGCGGCCAACGCGGTCGCGTACGGAGCGACGACGGTGTTCTCGCTGAGTCCGCGTTTCAGGCCGAGTCCAGGCACGCCGAAGCTCGAGTACTGGTAGGTGCGTTCCAGGTCACGCGCGTTGTAGGCCGACTCCGAGATCCCCCAGGGCACCCCCAGTTTCCTGCCGTACGCGCACTGACGATCGACTACGAGATGGCTGGTCTGCTCGAGCAGGCTGCCGGCGGGGGCACGCATGACGAGAGACGGCATCAGGTATTCGAACATCGAGCCGGACCATGAGATGAGCGCTGCACCATGACGAACGCGGACCACGGCACGCCCGAGGCGGAACCAGTGCCGCGCCGGGACGTCGCCGTTCGCGATCGCGATGAAGCTCGCGAGCCGCGCCTCGGACGCGAGCAAGTCGTAACAGCTGGGATCGAGGCTGCCCTCGAGGACGCGGTAGCCAATCGAGAGCAGCTTGCGTTCGTGATCGAAGAGAAAGTCGAAGCGCATCGCGGCAGCCATGCGGCGCGACATCGCGGCGATCGTGTCAAGACGCTGCGACAACGAATCGGCATCCGTCATGGGCGCGGGTACCAGGTCGCGCCGGTGACTCTCGATCGTGTGAAGCGTGGCCTCGGCCCACATGGTCGGCTCCGCGCTGCCCCTGTCGCCCTGGTCGCCGGCCAACTGGGCGATCAGTGTGATGACCGCGCCGACCCGGGCCGCCAGCGCGTCCAGGCTCGCGGTCAGCGGTGCAGACTGCGGCGTACGGTTGGACAAGTCGGTGCGGAGTGCTGCGATCGCTGCAACGAGTCGCGCGTCGGCGCGCGTCCCGAGCGATTCGCGGGCCAGCGCCAGCCCGTCACCGATCCCGGCGAAGATCTGCCCGGTGTCCACGGTCCCAGCTCTCATTCCGTCGCACGCATTGGCCAGCGTAAGCAGGTGCGCCGCCAGGTTGCCGCTGTCCACGGACGAGACGTACCGTGGCTCGAGCGGCCGCAGGTCCTGCGTGTCGTACCAGTTGAAGAAGTGGCCGTGGCACAGTTCGAGGCGGCTCATGGTCGCAAGAGTCGACTCGAGCCGCTCGACGGCGTCGATGGTGCCCGCCCAGCCGAGATCGCGTGCCGAGACGATCGACAGCAGGTACAGGCCCAGGTTCGTGGGTGAAGTGCGGTGGGCCAGCACCGGCCGCGGCTCTTCCTGGAAATTGTCCGGCGGCAGCATGTTGTCCGCGGGCGTCACGAACGTGTCGAAGTAGTGCCAGGCGCGGCGAGCGACGAGGCGCAGCGCATGAGCATCGACGTCGGACACGGGCTGCGATTCAGCCACACGCGACGGCTGGCTTACCCAGCACGCCATGAGGGGTGACGTCAGCCACAGCAACGTGAACGGCACCGCGAACAGCATGCTGGCCTGTCCCGCCACCACAAGCCCGAGCACCGCCATGCTGATGACGAACGCGCCGGCCATCAGCCGGTAGTGGCCGGCCACGTCCAGTCGCTTGCTGTTCTGCTCCTGCGCCGTGACCCATTCGAGCAGATTGCGTCGGCTGACGAACAGCCGGTACAGCGTCCGCCCGATTGCATCGCACATCAACCATGCCTGGTGCGGCAACAACGACAGCGTCAGCGCCGTCCTGATCGCAGCCAGCTGTGCATCTGCCACGACCGCACGGACATGGCTCAGCAATGCGATGCCGCTGTGACGTGGCACGAGACCGGCCAGCAATGGCGGCAGGTTCGGAATTGCGAGCATGGCGACGACGAACGCCGTCCAGAGCGCTGCGTACGGCAGCGGCAGTGTCCACGCGACCACGAGAATGAGCATGCTTGCCGGCGCCATGACGGACCGCCGCAAGTTGTCGAACATTTTCCATCGACCAAGCAGGGGGATGGAACCGCGGCGGCGCTCGGTGTCGACCGGGCCGCAACCAAAGACCCATGGCAGCAACTGCCAGTCCCCGCGCACCCAGCGGTGCGAGCGCGCCGTCGCGGCTGCGTAACGCGCGGGATACTCGTCCACGAGTTCGATGTCCGAAGCGAGCCCAGCCCGGGCGAAGATTCCCTCGAACAGATCGTGGCTCAGTAACGTGTTCTCTGGCACACGACCCGCCAGCGCCGCCTCGAAGGCGTCGACGTCGTAGATACCCTTGCCGACGTACGATCCCTCGCCGCACAAGTCCTGGTACACATCAGACACGGCGGACGCATACGGGTCGATGCCGCCGGCGCCGGAAACGAGGCGCTGGTAGCGAGAACCTTCGTAGCCGAGCGGCAACGACGACGCGATACGTGGCTGCAGTATCGCGTAGCCTTCGACGACTCGTCCGCTGTGCGCGTCAACGCGCGGCGCATTCAAGGGGTGCGCCATCTTCCCGACCAGCCGGCGCACGGTATCCCGCGGCAACCGCGTATCGGCATCGAGCGTGACGACGTAGCGCACGCCGCCGGGAACGGCGAGCGACTGGCCCGCAGCGGCCAGGAAGCTCGTGTCGATGGCGCCGCGCAGCAGGCGATTCAGTTCGTGCAGCTTGCCGCGCTTGCGCTCCCAGCCCATCCAGACTCCCTGCGCTGCATTCCACAACCGTCGCCGATGCAGGAGCAGGAAGCGATCACCCGCGGGCGCCTGACCGTACTTGCGGTTCAAGCGCCGGATGCCATCGAGCGCGCTCGCAAGCAGCACCTCGTCCCCTGCGACCCGTTCGCACGCCGCATCCGCCCAGTCCGAGAGCAGCGCGAAGCTCACGTCACCGTCCAGGCTCGCGAGGTGGTGAATTTCCAGGTGCTCGATGTGCTCAGCGATCGCCTCACGAGTGGTCAGGATGATGGGCACGACCACCAGCGTTCGCTGGTCAGCAGGGATGCCCTCCGCAAGTTCCATTTCGGGCAGGGGCCTGGCACTGAAGCGGCTCGTGATGCTGCTATTGGCGACAGCCATCGCGGCGTCCACCGCGAGCACCAGCCCGGACACCGCAAGCACGGCGAGTGTCAGCGCCCCGCCGCCACTCGGCAGCATCGACAGCGGCCACCCAAGAGCGACGACCGCGAGCAGCACGACGCCAGCGATGTAGCCGTGGATTCCCATGCGGGCGATGAAGCGGGTGAGTCCTGCCCGCAGCGACGGCCGAAAGCCGAGCAGATCCTCGAATGCAAGGCGTCCCCGCGCGATGAGGAGATAGCCGGCATGTCGCTCGCGCCGGGTGCCGCCCGAGCCCGCGACCTGTAGCGCACGCTTGGCGATGTCCAGCTCGGAGTGACGCGACCCCCGCGCCAGCTCCTCGATCGCATGGCGGCAGCGATTGCGGGTCGAGAAGTCGGACTGCGCGTAATCTGCATCGGCGCGCAGCACGGAGTCGACGAGGCTCATGGATTCGAACAGGTCCGCCCAGTCGACCGCGGAGATGGAGCGCATGCTCATGATCACGTTGCGGACGGTTACGCTCGATGCGCCCTGACGTTGGTGCTCGTCGCGGACGATCTCGTCGGCCGTGGTGCCAGCGGTGGCGAGACGAGCTTCGAGCCACGTCAATGCCGGGGTCGCCTCCGGATCCTGGTCGCGCAGCCGTTGCAGCAACTGGACGGCGAAGGTCGTCGACAGCTGGACGCTTTCCAGCTCCTGCAGCACGGTCGATAGCGGCTGCGCTTCCCTTCCTCCGGCGCCGAGAAGCCGGTCCGCCACGCGGTCGGCCTGCTGGCGGATGGCGCGCCGGCTCGCAATCAACTCGGCTGCGCGCCGCAGGTTCTCGATCAGCACGATCCGCAACGTAATCGCGATTGCCCAAAGCTCGCCGATCGTCAGCGGCTGCACGCGTTGATAGGCAGCCACGAACTGGCACAGCAGGCTGGCGTCGAAACGACTGTCGGTGTGAGCGACGAAGGCCCACGCCAGCCCGAGAACGCGCGGATAGCCAGCCAGCGGACCGTCCGCCAGCTTCGGCAGTTGCCGGTAGTAGCCGGATGGCAGGTCGTCGCGAACCTGGCGGATCTGGGCTTCGACGACGTGGTAGTTGTCGACGAGCCATTCCGCAGCCGGCGTGATGGCTCCGCCCAGGGCGATGGATTTCGCGATCGCACGATGGGCGTCGAGGAGCGCCCTGTGGTTGACGCGCAGTCGCGCAAACAGAGGCTGGACCGCGACCGGCCGCGTCGTGACTGTCTGGGCAACTGCCAGGCTGGCGGCATGCTGCTCCAGTCGCTCGGCGCTGAAGATTTCTGCCCGGATCACCTCGGCGAATTCAAAAGCGGATTCGCGGTCGGAACCAACGATGTGGCTCAGGAAGGACCGCATCAACTCGCCGCGCGGGGCAATGACGTGCCGTTGGTCCGGAAGACGATGTCCCAGAGGGCGCTGGTCACACCGTAGCGGGCCGCAGCTGCCACTGGACTGTGGTGCAATGCATGGTGCCGCTTGATCTGCCGTAACCAGGCCGTGTCAGCACGCCAATGGTGTGCCGCATGGTGCACGAGCGCGTACACCAGGTAGCCAGTGAGCAGGCCGAACGTCAGCGCGGAGGCTCGCCAGAGGTCGCTCAGCACCAGCGCAGGAAGAAATACCAGCGCGGCGATCAGCGCAGCGCTCAGGATCGTTGGTGTGCCGATCAGCGCCCGCGGCCGGCGATGATGCTCGGCGTGCCACGCCTGGAACGGCTGTATGCCATGCAGTACGAACCGATGCAGAACGTACTCGACCAGCGTCCAGGCCACGAGGCCCAACAGCGCAAGCGCCAGGAGCTCTGTCCGCCGCTGGTACGGGGCCACGATGGCCAGCAACAAGGCCAACACCGCGCATGCCGTGGCATAGACGACGAAATCGGCGAGATACCCCGCCTTCCCATGTTCAGTCGTCAACAATCCCATGCCCTTCCTCGCTGCGGTGGTCAGCCGGACTACGGTCGCATTTTCCAGTCCGACCCGACGGTAGACAGTAGGAGGCGCGGGACCTTGAGTCTGTGCGTCAGCGTACCGACGCCGGCCACGCCGGACGCCAGCGTTCACTGGCAGACCATTCACTGCGCGAACGCAGGCAATCCCATGCAGCGTATGACCAGCCATCGAGTTCCAATCGCGTGCGCAACCCTGGCACTCGTGGCCTGTGCGGCCGCTTGCAGCACCGCGCCGTTATCCGACAGCGTTGGACTTGGGCCCGATCCCGTGCTGCCTGTGCCCGCAACGGCACTCATCCCGACGGTGAACGTGGCTCCGGCCGTCGGTTGGGCACAGGGCACGCGACCGCGCGCCGCCGCGGGCATGACCGTCAGTGTGTTCGCCAATGGACTCGACCACCCCCGCTGGCTGTACGTCCTGCCCAACGGCGACGTCCTGGTCGCGGAAACCAATGCTCCGCCGCGGCGCGCCGACGAGAAGGGAATCAAGAATCGTGTGATGGGCTATTTCATGAAGAAGGCGGGCGCCGCGACGCCGAGTGCCGACCGCATCACGCTGTTGCGGGACACGGACGGCGACGGCGCAGCCGACTTGCGCGTCGCCTTCGTGGAGGGCCTCCATTCGCCGTTCGGCATGGCCCTGGTGGGAGACTACTTTTTCGTCGCGAATACGGACGCCGTCGTCCGCTTCCCGTATCGGCCGGGGCAACAGCATATCGACGGCGACGGCGTGAAAGTCATCGACCTTCCCGCCGGGCCGCGCAACCACCACTGGACCAAGAGTCTCATCGCGAGCGTGGACGGCACGAAGCTGTATGCGACCGTGGGTTCGAACAGCAACGTCGCCGAGCACGGCATGGCCATAGAGGAAGGCCGCGCCGCCATCTGGGAGATCGACTTGCGCAGTGGCGACAGCCGCATCTTTGCGACGGGTTTGCGCAACGCGAATGGCCTCGCGTGGGAACCAGTAACGGGGGCGCTGTGGACGACGGTCAACGAGCGCGACGAACTCGGGCGTGACCTGGTGCCTGACTACATGACGGCAGTGCGCGACGGTGCTTTCTATGGCTGGCCCTACAGTTACTACGGGCAGCACGTGGACACTCGCGTCAGCCCGCAGCGGCCGGACCGGGTGGCCAGCGCCATCGCGCCCGACTACGCATTGGGCGCCCATACGGCGTCGCTCGGCCTGGCGCAATCGACTCACAATTCCCTGCCCGTCCAGTTCCAGCAGGGCATGTTCGTTGGACAGCACGGCTCGTGGAACCGCCGGCCCCGCAGCGGCTACAAGGTGATCTTCGTGCCGTTCGTCGATGGGCGCCCCTCCGGCATGCCGCTCGACGTGCTCGCAGGTTTCGTCGATGACGACGGCAACGCACGCGGTCGGCCCGTGGGTGTGGCGATCGACACGAAGGGAGCCCTGCTGGTGGCCGATGACGTCGGCAATACCGTGTGGCGAGTCACCTCCGCAGTTCCGGCACGCTGAGCCCGCGCGTCACGCGCCACCGCTACAGCCAGTACTGCCAGAGCCGTGCGAACCATTCCTTGATGCGCAGGACGAACGAGCGCTGCCGCCACTGCTCGAGGGTGATCTGCTCGGAGTGCGCGACGTCGTCCGCGAAGGACTGGCGCATACGGTCGCCGAACTCCGTACCCAGCACGACCGCGTTGACCTCCTGGTTGTGCAGGAAG
>JBAVIQ010000616.1:0-11933 GCA_049687035.1 Steroidobacteraceae bacterium | reverse complement strand
TTCGCGCCGCCATCAAGGATGCGGCCGCGACGCTCAGCGCCTGAGGCACGGAGACAGCCATGAGCACCAATTCGTTCACCACACGTCGCGATTTCCTCAAGGGCTCCGCGGCCGCTACCGGCGCGATCGTCATCGGGTTCACGCTGCCCCTGACGTCCCGGTTCGCCCAGGCAGCGGCGGCAGCAACCTCAGGCGTAGGCTTCGCACCGAATGCCTTCCTGCGCATCGCAGCGAACGGACAGGTCACGGTCATCTGCGGCCTCTCCGAGATGGGCCAGGGCGTGCACATGGGCATTGCCTCGCTGGTTGCCGAGGAACTCGACGCTGACTGGAAGAGCGTCAAGCTCGAACAGGCGCCCGTGGACAAGGCGTACAACAATCCATTGTTCGGCATGCAGGCCACGGGCGGCTCGACCGCGATCCGGGGTCACTACGAGCCGATGCGCAAGGCAGGCGCGGCAGCGCGCGAAATGCTGGTCGCCGCGGCCGCCACGCAATGGGGCGTCGACGCCGACAGGTGCCACACACAGGATGGCCGCGTCATGGGTCCCGACGGCAAGTCGGCCGGCTATGGTGAGCTCGTCGCAGCCGCCTCGAAACTGCCGGTGCCGCAGAATCCCACTCTCAAGGATCCCAAGAATTTCCGCATCCTCGGCCAGGGCCTGACCCGCATCGACACTCCGTCCAAGGTCAATGGCAGTGCGGGGTTCGGCATCGACGTGAAGCTGCCGGGACTGCTCACGGCCGTCATGGTGCACGCACCGGTGCCTGGCGCGAAGATCGTGTCGGTCGACGATGCGGCTGCGAAGGCGATTCCGGGCGTGAAGCAGGTCGTGCAGATTCCGCAAGGCGTCGCCGTGCTGGCCGAGGGTTACTGGACTGCGCTGAAGGGCCGCGACGCACTGGTCGTGAAATGGGACGACGGCCCACTCGGTTCGTTGTCGTCCGCAGGCATCTCGAAACTCCTGACCGAAGCGACGACCAAGCCGGGCGCCGTAGCGCGTAACGAGGGCGACGTGACCGTCGCCGTCGCGAAGACGGTCGAAGCCGTCTACGAAGCTCCCTACCTCGCGCATGCGTGCATGGAACCGATGAACTGCACGGCCTGGGTGCGCGCAGGAGAGGCCGAAGTCTGGGCGCCGACGCAGTCCCCGGGCCCGAATCAGGGCATCGTCGCGCAATTGACGGGACTGCCGCCCGAGAAGGTACAGGTGCACACGACCTACCTCGGCGGCGGCTTCGGCCGTCGCTTCGCGCCGGACTTCATCATCGCCTCGACGTTGATCTCGAAAGCGGCCGGCGCACCGGTGAAGCTCGTCTACACGCGCGAGGACGACATGCGCGCGTGGTTCTACCGCCCCGCATCGGTCACGCGGTTCACGGCCGGCCTCGATGCGGCCGGCAACCCGGTGTCGCTCACTGCACGCGTCGCGTCGCCGGCGCTGTCCATAGCCGCCGGTTTCGCGAAGGAGTTGCCGAAAGGCATCGACGAATTCGCGATTGAAGGCATCGGCGACATGCTCTACGCGTTCCCGAACCTGCGCGTCGAATATGCCCAGGCGGAACCCGGCATCCCGTTCTGGTTCTGGCGCTCGGTCGGCCATTCGCAGAACGTCTATTTCATCGAAGCGTTCATCGACGAGGTTGCGGCCGCTGCCGGCAAGGATCCCGTCGAATTCCGGCGTTCGCTGCTTTCCAAGCAGCCGCGCCTGCGCGGCGTGCTGGATCTGGCGGCGCAGAAAGCCGGCTGGGGCTCACCGTTGCCGCAGGGCGTCCATCGTGGCGTGGCGATCACGACCTGCTTCGGCAGTTTCGTCGCACAAGTGGCAGAGGTCTCGATGGATGCGAATGGCAAGCCGCGAGTGCAGCGAATCGTCGCGGCCGTGGACTGCGGGCGCACGGTGAATCCGGACGTGATTCACCGCCAGGTCGAAGGCGCCATCGTCTACGGACTCAGCGCCGCGATGTACGAAAAGATCACGTTCAAGAACGGACGCGTCGAGCAATCGAACTTCCCCGACTACCCGATGCTGCGCATCGACGAGATGCCGAAGGTCGAAGTGCACATAGTGCCAAGCACGGAAGCACCCGGTGGCATCGGTGAACCGGGGCTCCCGGCGGCCACACCTGCGGTCATCAATGCGATCTTCGCAGCGACCGGCAAGCGGGTCCGGACGTTGCCGATCTAGGGCTTCTTCAGCAGGGAGGCCAGGTCCGCAAACGGCGAGTGAGTCGCGCCGATCCGGTCGTCTTCGCGCAACGACGTTCCGCCCTGATCGACGTAGCGCTGGTGCTCGTTGTCGTGACAGTAGAGACAGAGCAGTTCCCAGTTGCTGCCGTCCAGCGGGTTGTGATCGTGGTCGTGGTTCTTGTGATGAACCGTCAGTTCATGGACGTTGGAATGCTCGAACTCCCGCGCACAGCGGCCACAGATCCACGGGAAGAGCTTCAAGGCTTGGGCACGGTATCCCTGCTCGCGCTGGTCACGCGCACGGCGCGCGTCGGCGACGACACGATCGAGCCGGCCGAGGTCGGGAGTCACGCGCTTGCGGGTCGTCATGCGCCGATTGTGATCACGCACGACCGGATAGGAAAGAGCCGCTTGTCGGAATCGCAGCCGGCACTGCCGCGTCCCGTCCGGTAGACTGCACCGGCCGAACAGGCATCTCTTTCCAACATCGATCGGAGAATCCGCTGTGTCGAAGGCAACCATTGGCAGCCGGCCCGCCCTGACCGTCGCGCTGACTGTCGCCCTGACTGCGGCACTGGCTCTCGCAGGCTGCGACAAATCGCCGCCGGCTCCAGGTGCCGCGGCGCCCGGCGTCCCCCCAGTGACCGGACCCGCCACGTCGCCGCACCCCATGCCCGCGACCAGCACCGCTCCCGTCGACTTGTCCGGAATAGTCAAGGCAGAAGGCGGCAAGACCATCGCCGAAGTCTTTGCCGAAAAGGACCAGTTGACGGGCAAGCCGGTCGTGTTCCGCGGCAAGGTGGTCAAGAGCAACCCCGGCATCCTGGGCAAGAACTGGATTCACGTGCGTGACGGTTCGGGCGCGGAAGGCTCGAACGACATCACCGTGACCACCGTCAGCGCGCAGCCGAACGTCGGCGATACCGTGCTCGTGGCCGGCGCAGTGGTGCGGAACAAGGACTACGGCATGGGCTACCAGTACGACGTCATCATCGAAGACGCCGACGTGAAGATCGAGACGCCCGCCACCCTGTGATCGCCTGACAGGTTAAGCTAGGGCGGCCGCAGGGATTCGCGGCGCCCCGGGTTCCTGGCATGGCCGATATCTTCGTTTCCTACTCACGCACCGACAAAGCGCGTGTCGCGGCACTCGTGGCCGCGATCGAGGCGCAGGGCTGGACGGTCTGGTGGGATTCGGCGATCAACACGGGCCAGGAGTTCGACAGCCAGATCGAGAGCGAACTGCAGGAGGCCGCCGCCGCGATCGTCGTCTGGACACAGACGTCGGTCGCTTCCCGCTGGGTGCGCGGTGAAGCGCGCGAGGCAGCCGATCGCGGCATCCTGGTACCGGTGCGCTTCGAGGGAGCGAAGCTGCCGATGGACGTGCGCGCCATCCACACCACCGATCTCGATGACTGGAACGAAGACCCGGCCAGCGTGCCGTTCCAGGAATTGCTGCGCGCGCTCGGCTCGATGATCGCCCAGCAGCGCGCCGCCCGCGGCACATCGGTGGCGCCCGGGAATGCGGCCGCAAGCCCAGTCGCCGCGGCGCCCGCAGCTTCTCGTGTCGCAATCTGCGTCCTGCCCTTCGCCAACATGAGCGGCGACGCCGAGCAGGAATACTTCAGCGACGGCATCACCGAAGACGTGATCACGGACCTGAGCAAGGTCTCGGCGCTGTCGGTCGTCGCGCGCAACACCGTGTTCACGTTCAAGGGCAAGAACGTCGAGATCCCGCTGATTGCACGCCAACTGAAGGTCAGCCACGTGCTCGAAGGCAGCGTGCGCAAGGCCGGCCAGCGGGTTCGCATCAGCGCGCAGCTGATCGACGGCACGACCGGCAGCCACGTGTGGGCCGAGCGCTATGACCGTGACCTGAACGACATCTTCGCCCTGCAGGACGAAATCTCCGAAGCCATCGTCAACGCACTCAAGCTCAAGCTGCTGCCGGAAGAGAAGAAAGCGATCGAGCAGCGCGGCACGACGAATCTCGAGGCCTACAACGTCTACCTGATGGCGCGGCAGTACAGCGTCACCGGCAATTACGGCAACGCGCGCCGTTGCGAGGCAATCATCCGGCTGTGTCGCAGCGCCACCGAGATCGATCCCGATTACGCGGCAGCGTGGGCACTGATGGCCGTGTCACAGGCGGCACTGCGATTTCACTTCAGCGAACCCGGGGATGGCGGACTCGCCGCGGCCGAACGGGCACTGTCGATCGATCCCAACCTGGCCGAGGCACACGCCGCCATCGCGCGCGTGCTGACGTCGAACTCGAAGTACGACGAGGCCCAGCGCGAAATCGCGACGGCCCTGCGGCTCGATTCGGAGTCGTTCGAAGTCAACACGGCCGCTGCGCGCCTCAACTATGCGCAGGGCCGCTATGAAGACGCCACGCACTATTACGAGAAGGCCGCGTCGCTCATGGAAAGCGACTTTTCCTCGGTGGCGATGTTGATCGCCTGCTACCGGTCGCTCGACAACCAGGAAGGATTGCGTCACGCCGCGCAGCGCACGCTGGCGCGGGCCGAGAAGATCGCGGCCCAGGAACCCGACAACGGCATGGCCATGGGGTACGTCGTGATGTCGCTGATCGCACTCGGCCAAAGCGAGCGCGCGCGGGAACTCGCCAAGCGCGCGATGCTGCTCGATCCCGACAACCTCACCATGCGTTACAACTTCGCCTGCGGGTTCGTGGAACTGAAGGACGCCGAAACCGCACTGAACCTGCTCGGGGCGGTGCTCGAGAAGGACACGCTCGAGACCGTGAACTGGGCGAAGGTCGATCCCGACCTGGATGCCCTGCGCGATCACCCGCGTTTCAAGGCAATGCTCGGGGACGCGGATAAGCGGCTGGCGGCGGGGGGATAGGCGAAGACGCCTGAAGCCAAGCCGACTTGTACGGATTCTTATGTCCCTGCCTACGGAGTACATTCTGATCGAGGCGCGATCCAAACCGCGCAGGTGGGTCAATGCCAGGAGGTTGGACTTATGGATACCAGCACCAGTACTGAACGACTCATGGCGGATCTGCAGGCTGTCGTCCGCGACACCGAGAATCTGCTGAAGGCCACGGCTGGCGATGCCAGCGAGCGCGCAACCAAGGCACGTGCGCATGCGGAAGAATCCCTGCATAAGGCTCGGGTCCGCATGAGCGAGCTGGAACAGGATGTCGCGACCCGTGCCCGGGAAGCCGCCCAAAAGACCAACGCCTACGTGCACGAGAACCCCTGGCCGTCGATCAGCGTGGCCGCGGGTGTCGGGTTCCTGGTCGGACTGCTGCTCGGCCGGCGCTGAACGCCGGCTGGTCGCGAGCACGGCGATGGACGATTCCGACGTACCCGGCAGGACGGCCGGCGGCCTGTTCGATTCCCTGCGCGCGCTCATTGCAACGCTCGTTGCGATGGCGCACACGCGGGTGGAGCTCTTCGGCACCGAGCTCGAGGAAGAAGTACGTCGCGTCGTCGCGCTCTTGCTGGGGGGCGTGCTGGTGCTCGCGCTCGCAAGCCTGGCGCTGGTGTTCAGCGGCCTCGTCGTGATAGCGGCTTACTGGGACACGCACCGTATGGCCGCCACTGTTGGCGTGGCCATCGGCTTCATCGTGCTCGCTGCCGGCTCGTATCTGGCAGTACGGCAACAGACGCGACGGCGGTCCCGGTTGCTGTCGTCGACCCTCGACGAGCTCGAACGCGACCTGGCACTGCTGGACAAGCAGATTTCGCCATGAGCCGGAGACAGGAACTGGCCGCAAAGCGAGCCTTGCTCGTGGCGCGCAGCGAGCTGCAGCGGCAGGAATTCGCGCTCAGCGCCGGCGACGTCGCCTACTCGCTCCGCAGAGTCGATGCGGCCGTGGGTGTCGCTCGACGGGCTGCGTCGCATCCGCTGCTGCTGGCCGGTGCGGTGATCCTCACGGTCGTCGTCGTCCGTCCACGTCGATGGCTGCAAGGCCTCAGCTGGGGATTGTCGGCTGCCGTCGCGGCACGTCGCGCCGCCACGTATCTTCGCACGGGCGCGTAGGTCACGATTGCTGGTCAAGGCGCTGGTGCAGCGTGCGCAAGGCATAGAGGCTGAGCGCAGCGCCTGCGAGCCCGCAGACGATGAGCCAGGCGATCTGGCGATTGACCACGCCTTCCCCCAGCAGAACGGCGCCGACCGCATACGGCAGCTCGGCCACGGCCAATGCGGCGAAATAGGTGCGCAGGCGAACGCGCAGATATCCGCAAAGGTAGCCGGGAATTTCCGAAGGCAGGGCCAGGCACAACAGCAGGACCAGCACGAACGTGACTTCATCCGGAGCACGCCGGCGGTAGAAATCGAACTGGCCTGAAATCCTGGGTGCGTCTCCCTGCGACCGGCGCAGCCCGCGACCCAGCGCATATGTGCACAGGCCACCGAGCAACCAGCCGAGCCACAGCAGGCAAAACGTGACGGCGGTGCCCCAGGTGAACACGGCCGCCGGCAACAGCAGGGCGCTCGAGAAGAACGCGAGGATCGCCGACATGGCGGCGAACAGCACGAACACCACTGCGCCCAGGTACGGGTGCGCGGCAATGAGGGGTTCTGCGGCAGCAAGCGCGCGCTGCAGGTATGCGTAGACCCCATCGACGGAAAGCAGGAGCGCGAGGGCTGCGCAGATCAGCACGAATGCGGCGGCGCGGGCCCAGCTGCGAACGCGGGGGTGCGAAGCAGAAGCGTAGCTCGGCGAGTCAGTCATCGGTTCGCGGCCACGGGCACAGGTATGACTCGTGCCAGGGAAATCCCGGCCTGAGTCAACCACCACGCGACCTTCTCACCATCCCACCCTAACAGGCATGCATGGCCGCGCGGCGTCGGAATTTGCGTACCCGGAATGGATTGCGTGTCCCGTCACACCCCGGGGCACTCGGACCTGTTGGTGCGCCCTCGCCTGACTTCCCGCCGGGAGATGCGCCTGCATGCCGAGCCACTCCATGTCACTGGTGCGCCCGGCATCGGCGCACGGTAGGCTCGTCTCCATTGTAAGCGAGGGTTTGAGGATTCCGGCATGGACTACGGCATGCGTTTGCTGCCGGCACTGCTGCTACTGATCGTTGCCAACGCAACGCCGGTCGTGGCAGCAATGCTGCTGGGCAACAGGCTCGCTGCGCCGCTGGATTTCGGCGCGACGCTGCGCGATGGGACACGGGTACTGGGGGACCACAAGACCTGGCGTGGTGTGACCGTGGGCGTGGTGGCCTGCGCGATCGCGGCTCACCTGCTGGGTCTGACCTTCACCGTGGGCTTCGCGTTCGGGGCGCTCTCCCTGCTGGCCGATACCGCAGCGAGTTTCGTCAAGCGACGACTGCGGCTTGCCGCCGGAGCAGAGATCCCAGGGTTGGACCAGATTCCGGAGGCCTTACTGCCGCTATGGGCGTTGTCGGCCCCGCTCGGAATCGATCTGCCCGGCTGCCTGCTGGTGACCGCGGTCTTCCTGGTCCTGGATATGGCCTTCGTACGTTTTCGTCACCGCTGAGGCCGTTCGCATGCGTCCGACTGGGAGTCACCCCATGAGAAATGCGAAACCCCGGTCGTTTCCAGCGACCATCGATACGGGCGATGCGGTTCTGCGGGGCGACGTCGTACTGCCGCACGCTGCGCGAGGCGTCGTGCTGTTTGCGCACGGCAGCGGCAGCAGCCGTTTCAGCACCCGCAATCGTTACGTCGCCAACCACCTCGTGGAAGGCGGGCTCGGCACCCTACTCTTTGACCTGCTCACAGCTGACGAGGAAGTGCGCGACATGCGGGATGCGAGCTTGCGCTTCGACATCGATCTGCTGACGCGCCGCCTGGCGGGCGTGACTCGCTGGCTCGGATCCCAGGACTGGGCCCCGAACCTGCGGCCAGGCTACTTCGGCGCGAGCACAGGCGCCGCGGCGGCGCTTGCAGCGAGCGTCGAATGCGAAGTGCACGCGATCGTGTCGAGGGGCGGGCGCCCGGACCTCGCCGGCGCTGCACTGCCACGCGTGACTGCGCCCACGCTGCTCATCGTCGGCTCGCAGGATCCCGTCGTCATCGAACTGAACGAGCAGGCGTTGCGACTCCTGCAATGCGAAGCGCGGCTTGAGATCGTTCCGGGCGCAACCCATCTGTTCGAGGAGCCGGGCACGCTCGAACAGGTCGCGGCACTGGCGCTGCGGTGGTTCCGGCGCTGGCTGGCTTGAAGCGAGGCTCGCCAAGGTTCCTGGAGCAAGTAGTGGCCCTACGGTACTGTTATCCGTCAGGCAGCGAGCTTTGTCTTTGGCAGCCGCCGCACCTAGTGCGGTCGCTTGCGGGCCACCCAAAGATCGTGATTCGCCTGCATGCCGAGCCACATATCCGCACTGGTCCCAAGCGCACCCTCTAGGCGCAGAGGCTGACTGTCTCGTTGCGCCGTGCGAATGCTCGCACGCGGATGTGCGGCGTAGACTGGGCGCAGTCAAAGACAGGCGCAACCGCCCCTGCGGCCGCCCGGAGTCACTGCACCATGCTGCTGTTCAATCCCGCCGCCTACGATGCTGCTCATTACGACGAGCCGACTCGCCGCGCACTGCTGGCCGTGCGCCGATTTTTTGAGGCCAAGGGTCACGCCGTCCTGAAGGCGGAAAGCCACGATGCAACCTGGTATGACGATTTCCTGGAGATGATCGCCCGCGACGGCGTTTTCGCCCGGTTCGGCACGCCGGCCGCGGTCGGAACGTTGACCGGCGGAACCGGTGCGACGACTGCCCGCTGGGACACTGCACGCAACAACGACCTGAGCCAGCTGCTTGCCTGGTATTCGCTCGAGCACTGGTACGCCTGGCAGGTCACCGTGCTGGGCCTGGGGCCGGTCTGGACGAGCGGGAATGCCGACGCCAAACGTCTGGTCGGCCAGTTGCTCGCGCAGGGCGGATTGTTCGCTTTCGGACTCTCGGAGCGCGAACACGGCGCCGACATCTACTCCACCGACATGGTGCTGACCCAGGACGGCGCCGGCTGGCGCGCCAATGGCGAGAAGTACTACATCGGCAATGGGAACTGCGCCGCCCGCGTGTCGGTGTTCGGCCCCGTGCAGCGCCCTGAGGGACCGTCGGCCAATCCAGCCGATGATTACCTGTTCTTCCTGGCCGACCCAAAACACCCCGCATACATGCTGGTGCAGAATGTCGTGCACGGCCAGATGTATGTTTCGGAATTCCGGCTCACGGATTACCCCGTGACGCCGGCCGACGTGCTGCACACGGGCAAGGCCGCGTGGGATGCGGCGCTCGCCACCGTGAATGTCGGCAAGGTGCAGCTCGCCTGGGCCAGCCTCGGCATCGCCGAGCATGCCTTCGTCGAGGCGATCGGGCACGCCCACCGCAGGGTGCTCTACGGCACGCGCGTCACCGATTTTCCGCACGTGCGACGACTGCTGGCCGACGCCTACGTCCGACTGGTCGCGATGAAGCTCTACAGCGCGCGGTGCTCAGATTACGAGCGCTGCGCCTCACCCGAGGATCGCCGCTTCCTGCTCTACAACCCCATCGCGAAAATGAAAGTCACCAGCGAGGGTGAGCGGGTGGTCGACCTGCTCTGGGAAGTGATCGCGGCGAAAGGATTCGAGAAGGACACGTACTTCGAGCAGGCGACACGCCACATCCGCACGCTGCCGAAACTGGAAGGGACCGTCCACGTCAATCTCGCGCTGGTGCTCAAGTTCCTGCCGGCCTTTGCCGCGGCAGGAGCCGGACAGGGCGCCAAGTACGCACCGGTACCGGTGCGGCTCGATCCCGCCGACGACACCTTCCTGTTCGCACAGGGACCGGCGAGCGGCCTGTCGCGCATCGGCTTCCCGGACTGGCGCGGTGCGTTTGCGCGATTCTCGCACCTGCCGAACGTTGCGACCTTCATCAGCCAGGTGCAGGCTTTCGGACAACTGATGGCCACGGCTGCGCCGCGCGGCGAGCAGGCCAAGGACCTCGATTTCCTGCTCAACGTCGGGCAGATCTTCACCCAGATCGTCTATGCGCAACTGGTTGCAGAAGCCGCCGCTCTCGCGATCGACGGCGCACCGGGCGGGACACGCACCGGAACCACCGCCGCCTGCGCAAGTCTCGACGAGAACCATGTCGACCGGATGTTTGGCGTATTCGTGCAGGACCTGAGCGAGTACGCGGTCGCAGTGCACGGGCAGGCGTCAACGACCAAGGAGCAACAGGCCGGCGCCATGGCGCTCATCCGTCGTGCAGCGGCCGATCCGGCTGCGGCCGCCAGCTTGCACGCCGAAGTTGTCTCTTACGCAGACTGAGCGGTCGTTGAGCTTACTGCCGGACGGAGCAAGGTGGAGCCGCTGCGGTGACTTCACACGCAGCCATGCCGGATGACTCGCGAACTCAGCGTTGCCAAGCGCAAACGGCCATGCAGACACCCGTCTCAACCGCCATTTGCTTGACGGTCGCATTCTGCGATTTACTGCGACGAGTGGTTGCGAGGTGCGCAAGGGACACGACCTGTTCGCGGTCGCTCGGACTTTTGCGGCCGGACTCTTCTCGCCGACGCTGCGGAACACACACTCGCGGGTCTGCTTTCGTTCGGATCCGCGGCGCTGCTGTTCCTCGTCACCGAAGAACTGCTGATCGGGTCCCACTGGATCCCGGCTCCGACGGATCGTTGCGGCCGCGTGCGAATTCGTCGCACCATGCGTCCTGGAACCCATTCACACCCAGAGCCTTAGGTACCGACACGATGCAGTTGATCGGCATGTTCGATTCACCGTACGTGCGGCGCGTCGCGGTCACGTTGAAGCACCTCGAGATCCCGTTCGAGCACGCGAACTGGTCGGTGGGTGCGGATTTCGAGCGCATCCGGGAATTCAGCCCGCTCGGCCGGGTGCCGGTGCTGGTGCTGGACGACGGCACCGCACTCATCGATTCCACCGCGATCCTGGACGCGATCGAGACCCAAGTCGGGCCGACGCGCGCCCTGCTCCCGATTACAGGTCCGTCACGTCGCGAGGCACTGCGCCTGATCGCACTTGCGATCGGTGCCGGCGAGAAGGCACGGGATCAACTGTACGAGCGCATGGTGCGACCGCCTGAGAAGTTTCACGAGCCCTGGGTCGCGCGCTGTCGCGAACAGATGCACGGGGCACTCGGGCTGCTCGAGGTCGCGTGCCGCGAACGCGGATCGGCCGCGTGGCTGGTCGACAACCGACTCACCCAGGCTGACATCACGGTCGCCTGCATCGCCACGTTCCTCGAAGAATCGCTGGACGTGTTCGGCGGCGATACGCCGTATCCGGCACTTCACACACACGTGGGGCGCTGCGAAGCGCTGCCGGAGTTCCGGGCGACCCACGCGGCGTGGTTTGCCGCCGCGATGAAGTCGTAGGCGCGGGCCGGAGAAGATCGCGGTGCAAACGGTGTTCAGCGTTCGAACGTCAGGGCCGGGACTGCACGAGCTTACCGACCAGGTGGTGCGCTTCGTCCGGGACAGCGGCGTCCGGGAGGGGCTGCTGACGCTGTTCGTGCAGCACACCTCGTGTTCGCTGTGCGTGCAGGAGAATGCGGATCCGGACGTGCGGCGGGACCTCGATGAGTTTTTCCGCCGGCTGGTCCCCTCCTCCGACGATCCGGCGATGCAGTGGCTCAGGCACACCACCGAGGGGCCCGACGACATGCCGGCGCACATCAAGGCGGCGTTGAATGCGGTGTCGCTGTCCATTCCGGTCACGGACGGTCGCCCGGCGCTCGGCACCTGGCAGGGGATTTATCTGTTCGAGCAC